>NZ_JBFTQI010000068.1:0-12500 GCF_056398925.1 Pedobacter sp. 01T416_2 | reverse complement strand
GGGTATGCCCAGGCACTTGGTCCTTGATTAACCGCTTCCGGGTCGATAAACTTCTTGATTGAAGAAAACTCATATAAGTTTTCTCCTGTAACAAATACACGAAGACGGTTTACATGGAATTTTTTGGTCCATTGAACCGGTAGCGTATAACCAAGCGATACATTTTTGATTCTCAGGTAAGCACCATTTAGCAAATATTTAGTTTGGGGGATATCTAAACCCGATCCATAATTGGCATCAGCAAGCCACGATTGCAATACCGGGTATTGCGAATCGGTATTGGCATCAGCAAGTCCGGCAGCAATATATGACGCAGAGTGTTTAGCCCTTTGTTCTGGCGAATCAGCTGTTCCACGGTAAAAATCAAGGTTCCAAGGGTAAACGTTAGCATATGGCTGTTGATAAGGACCCCAGAAAAGGTAATGGTGCGGATAAAAATCTCTTTTTAATACGCCTTGCAAAAACACAGAAAGATCGAATCCACCCCAATCCATATTCAGGTTGGCACCAATGGTATAACGGTCAGAGCTGTTTCCAATGATTTTTAAATCTTTTGGATCGTTTGAACTCAGTCCTTTTTCTATTTTTTTGTTCCCGTCAAGATCTACATATTTTGGCCATCCCTCAACAATAGAAAGGGCTCCCCAAGGTATAAGTGCAGATTCATCTAAAGCGGCAATTTCCGCTTTATTACGGAAAACGCCATCATTCTGTAGTCCCCAAATTTCTCCAAGAACTTGTCCTTCGCGGTAATTTGAAAATAGGTTCTGATCATTTTTGAACTTGGTAATTTTGGCTTTAGAATCGGCCAGGAATACTTTTGCATCAAAGCTGAAAGGTTTTGAACCGAGATCAAACCTGTCTCTATAGGTTACCGAAAGTTCCCATCCTTTGGTGCGTAGATCGGCTGAATTCTGACGTGGTACACCGGTACCCAACACACCTGGTAGTTCTTGTCCTGCAGTAAGCATGCCTTTGGTATCGCGGATATAATAATCGAAAGTTAAAGAAAGTTTATCATTCAATAGGCCAATATCGGTACCCATATTCAAGGTAGAAACCCTTTCCCATGTATAGGTTTGAGGATCAACGCTTAGTCCCGGAGCCCCATTAATTACCTGGTTCTGCCCATTGCCACCAATTAAATAACCTGAAGTGCCTGGTACAAGAGATTGGATATAGCCAAAATCGCCCACATTCTGATTTCCAAGATCGCCATATGAGGTACGTAATTTGAAGGTAGATATTGCAGGTGAAAGTGACTTAAAGAAATCTTCGCCACTCACTATCCAGGCAAGCGATGCCGAAGGGAAAAATCCCCAGCGTCTGTCAATCGGAAAACGTGATGAACCATCATACCTTCCGGTAGCCTCCAGGATGTACCTGTTTTTGTAGGTGTAATTTAATCTCGAAAACGCACTATTGGTTGCATAAGCCGAATAGCCCGCACTGGCTGTAGCCGTACCGCTGGTAAGCGATAAATATGGCAGAGAAGAAGAAATAAGGATATCTTTACTTGCGTTTACAGTAGAATAGCTATAATCTTCGCTATTAAAACCTACCATTGCACTGAAGAAATGATCGCCTAGCGTTTTTTTATACGTGCTATATATATTAAATGCATTGTTATACAGGTAGCCATTGTTTTCGGTTACTGAACCGTTTCCACCTTCTTCGCGGATATCATTTGGGCCATAGCCAATTTTGTATTTTTTACTATCGTTATGTGTTTTCCAAAGCTCGCGTTTAAAAGATGCATCAGCATTTACCTGAAGATCGCCTTTTAAAAATAAGGCTGTAGCACTGGTAATGTTCTGGAAACCAAACATGTTTTGAAGGTTGTTCCCTCCATCAACAAGTTTTGCAGCCAATTTACCAGCAGCGGTATTTGCCCAGGTACCATCAGGGTTTTTAGCCACATCGGTAGGCATGAGGTAATACAGATCGGTAATGTTTCCGTTGGGAAGTGCTCTTTTGGTCTGATAAATATTCAGGTTATTATCAACTTTAAGCCACGAAAGCGGAGAAAAACCCACTTTTGACCTTAGTCCATAACGGTCCCAATAATCGGCAGTAAGTTTGTTTAGTCCGTTATCTCTGCTGTAATCTGCTGAAAGGTAATAGGTTAATGGTTTTTCGTTTACGGCAGCTCCACCAGAAAAGGTAAGGGTATGGCTTTTAGATAAACTCGAGTTATTGAAAAAGTAATTGTACCAATCGTTGCTACCCATATAGGCCCATTTGGTAGGATCGGTTGGGTTTAACCGGGTATCGGCTATGGAAGGATTATCTGACCGTTCCTTTGCCCAGCGGTAATACTCATCGTTATAATTCACATAATCCCATGGGGTATTATCCGTAGAGGTTTCCAAAACCCTCGAAAAAATATAAGGATCGGTTACTGGTTTAGGTAATAGGGTTGGTTTTCCCCAAGATTGCGGGTATTGTAGCTAATTACATTATTGCCTGCAGCACCTTGTTTAGTGGTAATCAAAATTACGCCAAATGCGGCACGTGCTCCATAAATGGCTGCCGATGCCGCATCACGCAATATTGTAAACGAAGTGATATCAGAAGGGGTTAAGCGTAACATATCGTCATTGCTTGTAGCAGGAATACCATCAATAACAATTAATGGCGAGCCACCGTTAATAGAAGTATATCCCCTGATGTTGATGTTGGGTACACTGCCCGGCGCACCACCTGCATAAGTGATATTCAACCCAGGACTGATACCCTGTAAACCCTGCAATACGTTGGTTACCGGTCTCGATTCGAGCTGCTTGCCAGAGATCTGATCAATTGCGCCGGCAACATTGATTTTTTTCTTGGTTCCAAACCCAACTACCACTACCTCATCGAGGTTGGCAAAGTCAGGAGATAGAGAAACGTCGATTTTTGTTCTTCCAGCAACGGCAATTTCCTGCTGCTTGTAGCCGATGTAGGAAAAAATAAGGGTGGCATTAGGTTTTACACTGCTTAAGGTGTAAACACCACTACTGTTGGTAGCGATGTGCAGGTTTGTGCCTTTTACAGTAATGTTTACGGCAGGGAGCGTTTCGCCCGTCTTTGCGTCAGAGACCACACCTTTAATGGCGATCCCTTGAGCAAAGCCACTAGCGGATAGGATCAACAGCGTGAACATCCAGAATAGCTTTTTTTTCATTTTTCTTATTATTTAGTTGTTTGATTTGGAATGATAAGCACTTTTCAGCGGCGCTAAATTGAACATATCATATTAAAGTTAAGTTAAGACTAAATTAATATATTAATTGAATGTTCATTCAATCTATTAAGAAAAATAAATTTGCAGAATACAACTACTTTTGATTAGTTTGCCTAATTAAATTAACTGCACGATGGGACGTAAAAGTCTAAAAGAGACAAGACGACTGGAAATTATTAAGGTATTTTACCAGGTGGCCAAGAAAGAGGGTTACGAAAATACCTCTATTGCGAAGATTGCAAAGGTGATGGATATTAACCCAAGCCTTATTATTCATTATTTTGAAACCAAAGAAGGACTTACCTATGAACTGATCGATCATATACTCGATCGGTATTTATTGATTTATACGATAAAGCACAAAGGGAAAGCAAAACTAGATGATTTACAGGGCACTATTGAAATGCTGTTTTCTAAAAAATGGAACCTGCTTTTTGATGATGGATTGTTTTATACCTTTTATGCTTTGGCATTCAGGGAGAAAAAGATCAAGTTGAAGTATAAACTTATTTTGGATGCCCTCCGCAATGGTCTAGCTTTAATGATTGAACAGTGCAACGAACAGGATATTACACATGTGGAGAACCCTCAGGTTGCCGCTGATTTTATTTTTGTACTGGTTGATGGTGCATATTTTTACCTTTCAATGGAAAGCGATAAAAAAGCATATTTAGATCGTTTAGCGTATTATAAACAAAAGGCATATGATGCTCTTTCTATACCACCCCTTAAGGCTGTTTCTGCTCCCGTTTGCTAAACTGCCTGCTTAAAGCATACAAACCAATAGACATCCAGAGCACATTTGCTGCGGCATTTGGTAGATCGTGGGTGTCTAACGCAGTTATAGCTAAACATAAACCACCCAGTATGTTAAGTGCCTGAAAAGAGAGAGAATCGGCACGGATTAATTTCATGCTTAAAAAAAGGTACCCAAGTGTACAAAATAGCACTCCAGACCATCCGATAATTGACATCACTAAATTCATCATGTTGTATTGTTTGCTAGTAAAGCTATGAAATAATGTGATTACATCTATAGGAATCAGCGGGCAAAAAATCACTTTGGTTTAGATTTTTGCAGCCTAAATAATTGCTGAAATAGATTTGTTTGCTGCGTCACATATTTTAAACAGCACTGTGTATTTTAAACACAAACTGTTATATTTAGCTGAAACAAAAGTAAATATGGATTTGAACATGGTTACCCTCAGCGTGATCAATTACATTAATGATTATGATTATTATAACTCGCTTACAGATTTAAATAGCGATACAAATTCAAAATCTTTTACCAAACTGAACGAAATTAGGGAAAGGAATAAACGTCATATTACAGAGCTTTTTCCTAATGTGAAATTTCGCGATAGTAAAAACCAGCTACTTGCAGTGGGCAGTTTTAAGCATGCGGTTAAAGCAAGGATCGAAACATTATCGAAGAAGGAAATAGAAGATTATCTCGAAACATTTAAAAAAGATGCTAAAAAAATAGCCAGGTTTTATAGAAGGATCAGGAAATAACTGCGAAAATTCCCTGATACTGAGGTGATAAACCTGTTTTGGTATTGAACAGGTTATTTTATATTAACATTAGCACTGTATTTTTGGTTATCTATATGGTTAGTATAAGTTTTCAATTTTTTGTATCATGACAGCAGCAATCGATTCAATCGGCAACGACCATTTTCAAGGCGTATGCCCATGTGGTAAGGGTGATAAATCGGATATGGAAAGAATTCCACGGACATTTATGATGAAAACCCTGTTATTCTGGTTACCCGTGAAACGTTATAGGTGTTACCGCTGCATGCGTAACCGCTGGGTACTTGGAAGAAAATCACATCAAATCAGCCGATAAAAATCTATTCGTGTAAAACCAGGATTGCTTTTACTGATTTGTTTAATACCTGATTAACCGTACTACTGGTAAATAACCGGTAAATAATATTGTGGTGATGTTTAACTAAACAAAGTATATCAGTGTGGTTGTTTTTAATGAAATCCATAATACCGTTTGGAGCACTACTGTCCATAATGTAGTTAAATTCTATTTCTGTATCTGGAAGTAACGCTCTAATTCTTTTTTCTCCGGTTTGGATATGTACCTCATCCGATTTCTCAGCAACATAAAGTACCTGCATTTTTCTTGTACCCGAAGCTTTTAAGAGTTCGCTCAGTGCTGTAATATCTTTAGGTGATAAAACGGTTTCATAGTCTGTGGCCAGTGTAATAATCGGGAAGTTTGTAAAACTGCTTTCTAAAGGAACAATTAGCGTTGGGATTCTCATTTTAGTAACCACCATACTAGCGTTGCTACCCACAATACCACTAATGCCGGTTGCCCCGGTAATGCCCATTACCAAAAGTTCTACCGGATTGTTTTCGGTATGATTGGTAATTACTGCCCTTAAAAAACCAACATCGCATTTAGTTTCCAATTTAATATCAGTGTGGTTTTCTTTTGCTTTAATGTTTTCGGCCCATTCTTTTAAGGCGATCCTTTTGTTTTCGTAATAGGATTCGATAAAAATGGCATTATAGGTACTGTTGTTTATGCCTTCGGTAGGGTGGATGGCGTGGATGGCCACAACCTCCATTTTTAATGTTTTTGCCATAGCCAAAGCGTAAGCCAGGGCATTTCCTGCACTTCTCGAAAAATCTGTTGCTACAAGTATCTGTTTCATTTTTTGAAGGATAAAATGGGATTTGAAAGAGGTTAGATAAACAAATGAAAAAGCATAAATAACAAGATGGCTAAAACGATCGATACCGGCAGAGTAAGTATCCAGGCTAAGCCAATATTTTTTAAGGTATTATTGTTTAAATTTTCTTTTCCGCCAGAGGCCACCATGGCACCGGCTATTCCGCTCGATAGTACATGTGTGGTACTTACCGGTAATCCGAAGGCGGTACTTAAACCGATGGTAGATGCGGCTACAATTTCAGAAGTTGCACCCTGAGCATAATTTAAATGTTCATTTCCAATCTTCTCGCCAATGGTAACCACTATACGTTTCCAACCGATCATGGTGCCAAGGCCCAGTGAAATGGAAATTAAAAGTACAACCCATAAAGGTGCAAACTCAACCACTTTAGCTAATTCGGTAGTATTATCAGCAAGAAGCTGATCGTCTGCTTTGTTAATTATCAGTGTTTTATCTGTCCTTACTACTTTTACCGAAGCAATTACTTCTTCTATCTGCTTACGGAAAAGATAGGTATTTTTTTTATCTGTTTCATTTTTTAGCGACAGGTGGAATTTAGCCTTATCTATTTTAGTTACCAGTGTATTAATATCCAATCTTTTGCCCTGATTAAGCGCTGCTGTTTTTTGAAGTACCTGTTCGGTTTGGTTCAATTGGAAAAGTACTTTATCATTCGGGATATGGTGATTTACTGCAAATTTTGCAGGCAAAAAAGCAATCAGGATCAGCATAAGCAAACCAACACCCTTTTGTCCGTCGTTACTGCCATGGAAAAAGCTAACTAAGGTACAAGTGGTGATGAGTAAGCCCCTAATGAGTAAAGGAGGACGGTCGTTTTCACCGTGTGGGATATGGAAAAGCGCATGATACTTTACGGTATGTTTTAAAAAGTACATCAGCAAAACGGCAAGTCCAAAACCAATAATGGGCGATAAAATTAACGATAAGCCAATTTCTTCGGCCTTGCCCCAGTTTACGCCTTTACCTCCGTAGTACCAGGTAAAGGCCAGGCCAGCACCAATCATAGCGCCTATCATAGTGTGCGAACTCGAGCAGGGGATACCCAAATACCAGGTACCCAGATTCCATGCGATTGAGGCCAGTAAAACGGCCAATACCATAGCAGCACCCACGCCAATAGGAAGGTTCATTAAGGCATCTAATGGAACAAGTTTTAAAATGCCCATGGCTACGGCAATCCCACCGGTAAATACACCCATAAAATTCCAGAACCCCGACCATGGAATAGCGATAACAGGTCTAAGTGCTTTGGTATAAATCACTGTAGCTACCGCATTGGCCGTATCGTGGAAACCGTTAACAAATTCGAAACCAACCACGGCAAGTAAGCAGATTATAAAAATGATGACAAGAGGAGTACTTAAATCGGTGTTTCCCAGAAAGGGAATGATGTTGCAGAACGACGGCATAAGATCAGTTTGGATATCCATAGCAGATAACGGTATCTGCGCTATTCAAATAAATGAATAAGTAGCTGATTTAAATCGTGTTGTAGGTTAAATGATTGTTATCAATAGGTTAATGCGCAAATTGTAATAAAAGAAAAAGGGAACACCTAGTGCAATTGCTTGGTTTTCCCCATTTTCTATAAAATAAATATAAATCCTATTGAAAATACTGAGAAAGATCTGTTAATCTTCCACCTGATACATAAATAGATCTGGTTGGAGTGGTAACAGCTGTTCTGGCATCTGCAATTACAAATAACTTTGATTTTCCTGCTTCAAAATTTATCCCGTTTTCAGCAAAGGCTGCAGTGATTCTACCCTCATTAGGCTTTAGCGTATAACCATTAAGCACTAAAGGAGTACCAGGAGTATAAGGCTCGGTATTGGTTCCTTTTTCAACAATATCAAAACTGTAAATATAATTTGTCCCTGGTAAAGGAGGTAGTTCTATCGAATTAAAAGATCCATTTTTAGGTAAGGTAAATCTAAGCTCGGGTGTTACTTTTGCTCCGGCAGTTGTATTCGATGCAGTTTTAAGCCTGGTATAGAAAACAAGGTCTACATCAACATTTTTAAATTGATTCGGAAATGTAGTTTCAAATTTAGCTGTCAGCATCATGTTAGCAAGATTAACAGGTGGATCAACTTTTACATTATCGACTATTTTAATGCCATCAAAAAAGAAGCCGATATTTTGCTGTGCCGTGACCGATTCGATTGTTTTGGTTAAGAGAATAGCAGTTTCTCCTTTTTTGCGGACGGTGATTTCTCTTGTAGTACCTTTATCAATCAGGACGGAAGATAATTTATCTATGGCGCCATTACCTGAAGAAAATAGAGTCCCATCCAACAGGAATTCGAGTTCGCCAGATAGTGCATAGCCTTTAAGTCTTAATGAAATGGCATTGTTATATATTTTGGTCCCATCATAAAACAGGCTAATATTCTGATCGAATGGAGTAGCCATAATGGTTCTGGTAAGCAATATTTCGGAAGTACCCTTTTTTCTGATCTTTAAAACGGCATTCTGGTCTTTTACGGCAAGCAAGGTTTTTAAACTGATGCCACCTGCGGGCGGAGTAGCTATTATACTGTCTTTATATAGGTATTCGAGCTCAACACTGGTTGTCCCACTAATGCTTAGCTGGATAATTTTAACTGGTTCTGGCTGTAGGAGTTCTGCTTTGCGACAAGATAAACTTAAGACTGCAAGAGTAGAAAGAAAGAAAAGGGTAAAAATTTTTAGTTTCATATAAAGTGTCATTACATTTAAAAACAGTTGCCTGTTTTTATAATAAAGAGACCATACCCTAGGGTATAGCCTCTTTGTGTTAAGAGAGAAAAAAATTAGAATACAAGTTTAGACCAGCCAGCTGACCAGGTTGGTAAAGTAACCGTAGCTGGAGAACCTGGCGTGTTGTACCATGGTTGGCTTACACCAAAATAACTTGCATTGGTTGGGTTAACAACTAATGAGTTACCACCACCATCAACGTAAGTGCCAGATGCTGTAGTGATTGCGTTAACGAAACCATGAACAGATGTAGTACTGATACTTGAAACACCGGCTGGAGCATCTGCATCAAATGCGATACCTGTGTTGTAACCAGAAACAATTACATCGATCAAATCAACTTCAGAACCTCTACGCTCGCGGATACCGTTACGGTAACCTAAACCGGCAATACCTGAAGGATTTTCAGTTCCGAATATACTTACGTTAATTAAAGTTGGGTGTGTTTTAGGGGTTRGGCTAAATGTAGCATCTTCTGCAGTCGCATTGTTATCAGATTCGATACCGTTAGAATCGCTGTTACCACCACTTGTACTGTGGGTTGAATTTTTATCGGCAATGGCTACTGCATCACTTAATGTACCTGTAAAACCATTGTCGAAATCAAATTGATCATCATCAGAAGCTAAAGCAATTAAATTGCTTGCGTTAACTGTACCACCGAAAAATTCGAATCCATCATCAAGACCGTAAGAAACCTGTACGTGATCGATAGTTGTACCGCTACCTACACCGCCTAAAGTTAAACCGTTAACCTCAACGTTTGGAGCCAACTGGAAACCAGCATACTCAATACGTACATATTGGAAGGTACCACGGTTATCGGCATCGTCAGAACCTCCGTAATGGAATTTAGATTCGTTAGCTAAACCTTCAATCAGTTTATCACCAACGTTGATCGTTGCATTACCTAAAATAATGGTACCACCAAAATCACCAGGTTTACCTGTTGTGCTGGCATCACCATCTAAAAGGTAACGGCTGGTGAATACAATCGGATCGTTAGCTGTACCAACAGCATTAATGGTACCGTCTTTTGCAATAACCAATACACCGTTCTGTACACCAGGAGTATTAACTGATGCTTTGATATAAGTACCAGCCTGGATGGTTAATGTTGCACCGTTTCTAACCGTTACTACACCACTAATTTCGTAAACATTTCCTGGGGTCCAGGTAACAGAGCTGGTAATGTCTCCGCTAACGGCTACAACAGGTAATGATGATTGTGAATAATCTGCGGCTGAAGTGCTGCGGTTGCCAAATGCAGGAGAACCACCTTCATTTTTTTTACAAGCTGTAAAAGAAACAGCAACAATTGATAAAAGACCGATTAAATTTTTGAAATTTTTCATTTTCGTTTTTTGTTTTTCATAGGATCTTATAGGTAGGATCCATGTTTTTTAGGTTGATTTTTTTCGTTATTTAGAGGTAAGGGCAGATAATTCCTTCTTTTTTATGGAAATAAAGGCCTACATATCGCTAAATAGGATGTTTTTTATATCTTAGTATTTCTTTATTGATAACTAAGAAGAGCTGTTAGCCGCCCTTGGCTTTTAACAGTAGGTTTTTTAAATATTTCAGGTTTATCCTGGATTGCCGTTCCACTAGAAATGATCGGTTTAAACGAAGGGTTCTGGTACAACCTTTCGTTTTTTTATGGCTATGCAGGAAACTTCGTTCCTCCTTTCTGATTAACTGGTTTAACCTTATTTATACTGTTTTTCATGGTAGTTTTAAAAATTGTAGGTAATAGAGGTACTGTATGTACGGCCGAATTTTTGAGAGAACAGGACCTGATCGCCATCTTCCAATTTGTTTGTAAAGCCGGGTTTTAAGCGGTTTAAATTACTATAGTCAGCCGTTCCGGGAACATAATCGGGATTACGCTCATAGCTTCCTGTATTTCTGAAAATAACCGATGCTTTATTAAGCAGATTGCCCGCATTTACCTTTACCTCGAACCTTTTTTTATAAAATTTATAACTCACCTGTGCGTCAATCTGGTCTCTCGGGTTTTCGTATTCGATGCGGTTAAGCTCTGCACTAACAAGTGTTGTTTTCCGCCCTGATTTATTGTAGGCAATATTAAACCCAAAATGCTCATCCAAATACTGTAAACCTGCGTTGATGAGGTAAGGAGATTGCCCGTACATATTTCTTTTTACTTTGGTATTTACAACCATTTCGTTTCCATCAGGCCCAGCTGCTTTATAAGTACCTACAACATCGGCAGTTTGCAAAGTGAGATTGCCATAAAGGGTAATGCGTGATAAAAACGGATTGCTGGTAATAAAGCCAAGGTTTTTCCTGAGTTCGAATTCTAAACCATAAACTTTAGCTTCATCAGAATTTAAGATGTAGTAAAAACCACTATTTCCGTTCGATAAACTAAAAGTAACTTCAACAGGCTTATCAAAGCGCTTGTAAAAGGCACTAGCCGAAATGATTTCACCTAACCCTGGGAACCATTCTACTTTAAAATCGTAATTTTTAATTTGTGTACTCACTAATCCTTGATTACCAAACTGCGCATCGAACATAGGATCATACCTGAAAAACTGACTGTTATCCATTAACTCAGGTCTGATGGTTGTGTTAGAAAAAGCAGCCCTAATATTGATCGCTTTGGTTGGGCTATAAGTAAGGTTGGCCGATGGTAACCACCTCCATTTCTTTTCGTATGGCAACGCAAAAGAACTTGCTCCCCTTACATTAATATCATTACGTAATTCGGTGTATTTATAATATTCGGCTCTAACGCCCCAAACCAGGCGCAGTTTTTCGGCAAGGCGGTTATCCAGCATCAAATAGCCAGCCTGTGTAATGCTTTTACCTTTATAGCCATTTAGAAAATAATTGTTTATATAGTAATTGTAACCGTTATTACCAATTTTTGCTGGATCAATCATTTGGGCAATTGGGATATACCTTAAACTATCGGCTATTGTTGGGCTTTGAACCAATGATGCAATTTGCCAGTTTAACGATCCTTCCTTATGTATACCAAAATAACCTGTTTTGAAGCTGTTGTTTAATGGCCCGGTTTTAAATGGTATGCTGGCATCTCCATTCCACGAAAAATGATGTTCATTATTACTATAGTTATGGCGTGAAGTGGGTTTTATATAACCTTCTGATTGTGCGCTCGCTCCATAAAAGTATTCGTAATCGTTACCTACTTTTTTTAAGTTCTGTGCAGCAATGCCAAGATCTTTTTCTTTCCGGTCTATAGATGTTCTGGATAAATTCCATTCTAACTTTACCTTTCCAACCTGGTGCTGACCGTTCAGCTTATTTTGTGACAAATCTGTATAGGTAGGATCGTCTGCTTCTATAATTCTGTTGGGTTTTAAGCCAGCAGCAAAGAAATTTCCACCTTCGTCAGTGTCATAACCAATGGTTCGGACAAGATCGTTGTTGTAGATATGCGTATAGGTATTGCGGAAACTGAATCGGTTTTTATCCAATTGTAAACCCACATTGATCATTGCTGCAAGGGTGGTATTGAACATGTATTTGGCACCAGTGTTGGTTGTATTGGGGTTCCAGTCGCTTCTGGTTTGCTGTTCAATTGTATTGATGTTCTGGTTGTTGCGATAATTTAAAGATGCGGTAAAACCAAGTTTTTTGTTATTCGTGGTATCGATACCAATTATCTTCCCAATAGTAAACTGATAGTTTTGCGATGGGGCAGTTTTATATTTATACATCGTAAAATTATCTTTGGTAAACTTCTGGCTCTGTGCAATCAGCTTTTGCTTATACTGCTCATCTGTAAGGGTATTATTGGGTGAAATGGTACGGTC
>NZ_JBFTQI010000067.1:0-12513 GCF_056398925.1 Pedobacter sp. 01T416_2 | reverse complement strand
GTTCAGCATCGAAACTAATGGATGCCTTTTTATCGGCCGTTAAATGGATTACAACAGCTTGATTCGGCTGGCTAGCAAAATACTCACGCACATAGTTTACGCCATTTAAAGTATAAGTGGTTTTCGCAACGGCAGTAGTGATATCTAAAGATCTTTTGTAATTAGATACAATCGATTTGGTCTGCTTGAAATACAAATTCAAATCACCAAAAGGCTGATAACTGCCCTGATATTGTGGAACGGCAGGTGGATCTTCGTCCTGAATTTTATATTTCCACTCTTTATGTAAGGAGATGCCCTGTTCTACACTGCTTCCAATAGGATAAATGCCAATCTTTTTTGTGGTGTCTTTATAACCAGCCAATCCGCCTTTATCGAAGTAGTTGAGTACCTGAATGGCAATTACATTTTTACCCTTTTTAATCAGCTTTACAGGAATAGTATATTTTCTTGGCTCCGTATTATCAGTATTACCGACCAATTCACCGTTTATATAAGTAAAATCCTGATCACGGATGCGATTAAGATCGAGTACAAGATCTTTTCCAACCCAGTTTTCGGGCACTTCAAAAGTGGTTCTGAACCAAACCGCGCCATCCAGATTGGCCAATCCTACAGTTTCCCAACCCTCATAGGAAGGCACTTTAATCGTTTTCCAAAGCTGATCATCAAAATTTGCCAAAGCAGGATTGCCTTGAATGCCTTTTCCGGCTTTCATTTCATTTACCCAAATTTTTCTGTCACCCGATGTACTTTGCAAGCTCATAAAATGTTCTTGTGCCAAAGCTTCTGCTGCTGCCTGTTTTCCTTCAAAAAGTAATTTCCTGATCTCAGGCAGATATTGGTAAGCTCCTTTCCGGTTATAATCCCTTGGTTTGCCTGTCCAAACGGTTTCCTCGTTAAATTGGATATGATCTACAGCCGCTCCGGCGAAAATCATGGCGCCTAATCTACCGTTTCCGATTGGCAAGGCATCCGTCCACTTTTCTGCAGCTTTATTGTACCATAACGTATGGTTGTTTTCTTGTGCAAAGCTGCAAAAATGAGCCGCCAATATTAAAAATGATGTACTTAATAAAAGTTTAAACCTCATATTATTGTCCTTTATCGCCTGAAATAATTTCGATGTTACTGCTTACTTCTTTTTCTTTTTTAACAGCCTCTTTCACACGTCTAAAATTATTATTTCCTAAGAATATATTTTTAGTCTCGGCCCCGCTTAATTTCAAATAAGTAACCGTTTCTTTCGTTGGGAAAGCATTGTACAGAAACAGATCAGATACATTGGTGATATCAATTACAGCAGCATTGGCATGAGGTTTATTACTTTTTAAACCATCAACAATTAAATTATTCACCTTTAATGCCTTTATCGATGCACCTAATTCGGTGTTCACGGTTACGTTATGAAACTCAATATTACTGGAATTTTGAATAGAAAAACCAGTTTTGGCGTCCATATTAATATCATTGAAGGTAATATTATCGATAGGCATTTCTTCTAAGCCATTTAAATAACCTGCCTGGTTAACCTGACCGGTGATATTGCTGAAATGGATATTCCTAAAAATCGGTGTACGATCAGAAACGGGCTCTACATTTGTTTTGGCGTATTGCATATCGAGCACAATCGCCTGATCTTTAATGTTTTTCATGATGATGTTACTCACCCTAATTTCTTCAACCACACCACCCCTGCCACGGGCTGTTTTAATGCGGATTCCCCTATCTGTTCCGTCGAAGACACAGTTCGAGATGGCTATTTTACGTACATTGCCCGACATTTCACTGCCGATAACCACTCCGCCATGACCTGATAACATGGTACAATTTGTAATCACATAATTTTCTGCAGGAACAGCCATTTTTCGTCCAGGCGCATCTTTGCCCGATTTGATGGTAATACAGTCATCGCCCACACTGATGTGGCAATCTGAAATGTGCACATTTTTACAAGATTCAGGATTAATGCCGTCTGTATTTGGCGAATGGGGATTGTTGATGGTAACGGCATGAACCTTAACGTTTTCACAGAACTCGGGATTTATGGTCCAAAAAGGCGAATTGCGGATGGTTATCCCATCTATCAGCACATTTTTACAGAACATCGGTTGTATAAACGGCGGACGAAGAAAACCGCGTTTCATCTGCTTAGGATCATCTGGCAAAATAATATCCTTGTTCAAGCCATCAAATGTGGTTTGCCATTTCGATCGCGCTTGCCCTTCCTTATAACCTTCTACAAAATCCCACCATTTTTTGCCATGTCCATCGATAATTCCCCTACCAATAATCGAGATATTCTCTGCTTTATAGGCATAAAACAAAGGCGAAAAACTGGTTACATCAACTCCTTCGTAACGGCTTTTCACCATGGGTAAATAATCGTCAAAGTTATCGCTGAAATGCAATTCGGCACCGGCATCAATCAATATAGTAATGTTACTTTTTAAATGAATCGAGCCAGTTAGGTATTTTCCCGCAGGAAAATAAACGGTTCCACCACCCGCTTTTGATGCCGCTTCTATCGCATTTTTGATCGCTGTTGTAGCCAGTTTACTGCTGTCGTTTTTAGCGCCGTATTTAACTACGTTGTAATAAGACTGGGCTTTTGCAGTTAAGCAATTAGCTATTACAATTAGGAAAAATAAGCTTTTGAAAATGTATTTCATTTGTTTTCGTTATTTAATAGTCGCGTCATGCTGAATTCATTTCAGCATCTGTCATGCAAAGAGACCCTGAAATAAATTCAGGGTGACGACGAGAGGTTAAAAATATCTATAGGCAACTTCAAATGGATGTTTAACTGAACTAATGCCCCATATCCTTCGACCATATTCTTTAATTCATCTGCACTTTTAAAGGCTTTAAATCCTTTCCTTTATAAATTTCTTTACCATCTGCAAATACCAATAATCCTTTGCCTTTATTGTATTTTTTTCCGGTTTTATCCCACAAAATGGTTAACGTTTTATGGTGATACGAAACTTGATCTAACATGAACCAATCCCACTGGTTTTTAGGGATTAATGGAAAAATCTCAAGCACATTATCCTGACGTGGTTTTATTCCGATCAGATCGTTGATGATTAGATCATTAAATGTAGAGTGATTGTAAAAACTGCTCCGTGGATTATCACCTTTTAACCATTCACCTATTTTTTCATCCTGATACTCACCGATGTAAGGTTTTCCATTTTTGACATGAGAAGCAGCATACTGGTGCAGTTCCCGGTAAAAGACTTCGGCATTCATTTTACCATTTTTTTTATAATTCGTGAGTAGATTTGCCAATCCTTTTAAAGTTTGTGAGCTGGCAAACGGCCAAAGTGCTCCATCCCATTCGCAACTGTGCCCTGTTCCCCTTGTTCTAAATGTTGGGTTTCTTCTTTCAGCCGTGGTTAAGCCCCAGGGTGCTTTAAATCCAGCAGTATCCAATAACTGATCCCAGGCTTTTGCATAATTTGACTGATCATCCGGCAAGTTAAATTCCCATGGCGTAAAACCGATGGCCTCTCTAACATCAGATGAACCTCCTTTGGCTTTTCTTGTTTCAAAAAACAAAGAAGAAGCATTCCACAAACTATCCTGAACCAGTTTTTTAAGCGCAATTGCTTTATTTTTGTATTTRTCAGCTAAGGTTTTATCACCTAACAGAACTGCAATTTTATCCAAAGCCATTGCATTGCCATACATATAACTGTTTATGGTTGGTCGTTGATTCTGGTCTTTTCGCGATCCGCTAATCGATTCTTCCATGCCATCCTTAACATCATGTTGCCAGAACAGGCCGTTTTTAAGCTGTCTTTCAGCTTCCCATTTGGCGTAATCTTTATCCAGCGCTGGCAAAATTTCCTTCAAAAATTCTTGATCGGGTTGTACCAGATAATTCTGATAAACAGCATCATCAACCCAGCTGCTAAATTGATGGAAACGTTGTTTCGTTTGGCCAACATCGGCATGGTAAAGCCAGAATTTGATGTAATCTTTTAAATAGCTATTATCCTTTAACCACCTGCCCTCGTAAATATGGTGACCTAATGCGCAGCTAATGGAATTATATTTCCCTGCATGTTTAACCGGTTCGATAAATTCAGTGAATATAAAACCATCAGGCGTTTTAACCAGGTGTTTGCGGTAAGTCCACCAGCGGTAATAATAGTTTTGCTCCAATACCGAATCTGGGCATTCGAATAAAGGTACCTGCTCAGCTAAMCATGTAAAGGCTTCGGCATTGGGCACATGGTTTTTTACCGCCTCGGTGTCGATAGAATTGAAATAAGTAACATATTTCTTCAGCTTTTCGGTACCCAGAATTGATTTCTGTTGTGCAAAGCCTGTGATTGTCAATACCGACAATGCTGCTGTTGCAATTAAATTTATTGTATTCATCATTATTCAAATAACCAATCGATGTCTTTTCCTCTACCATCTAAACCTGCATTAAAAATCCGCAGTTCCTGTTTGTCATCAATAAACCCTAAAACCAGGCAGGCCCCTTTACCTAAATTTAAAGTATGTGTTCCTGCAGGGAAAGAATAAGCATGAACATTTACCGGTGGAAAACCATAAGGCACCAATGCATTCGATATCTTGATTTCAGACTGACCATAGTTATTGGCACTCGCATCTGTTTCCAGCTGTGGAGGAGCAAGATATTGAGGATCTTTCTGATTAAAAAAGCCTATCAGCAATTTTACAGGTGCTTTGGTGCTGAATCTAATTTCTGTTCCAATTTTAATTTGCTTTTCCTTTGTCAGCTTAATCCCCCTTAAACCCACCAACTGCGCTGCAACTTCTTTAATCTTAATTGCAGTATCTGCGAAAAGTGGTGCATCTTTGGCTATCACATAACTTTCTGTTTCATTTAAGACTTTAACATCAGCAGCTTTGTAAGGCACAATTGCAGTTACCGTTCCCTGTTTTATTGATTTCAGAGAATCGATACTTCTTTTAAAATGATTGAGCTCTTTGGCGAAAACCGGTAGCATCTCTTTCCAATGGATAAAGGTTTTATCCACACCACGCATCGGGATTTTCCGCTGTTTGGTTTGCATACTATTGGCATACAGGTAACTGTGTTCAGTCAATTTAACCAGTTTAGCATAATGATCTACGCTTTTTTGGAGAAAAGGCAATGCCTGCTCTAAATCAGCTACCTGGTTCGAATTTTTATACCGCAATATCCACAGGGCTGCCTTAACTTTCTCAGCATAAAAATTAGCCATTTCATCATAACAATAGATATCATTTCTAAGCCGCTTAAACTCTGCAGTATCTTTTGTTATACTGGGTGCAGCCTCATTAATAGATTGAATGGCTTTTTTGCCATGTTCAACCACTTCGCGTGCCACCTGAACCGGGGTTTCACCAATATGGCCTTGTTTCTTCCATTCTTTTTCGGCGTATTCGATAATCATTTCGCCTTCTGGGGCTTCCGATTCGTACATTAATGTAAACAACCCATAACGGAACGGATTAATGAGCTGAGTCATCAGCATGCCCAGGGTTAACGTTTGTCGGTTACCATCGGTAATGCCATACCTGCGCAAAAGTTTGGGTGATATCTCACCCGATTCTTCATAGGCATTCAGAATAGCTTTACCTCCAGTTAAATTAGCACCATATTTATTAGCCAGCTCATTTCCCCAATAGTTAATTTCTTCACTACGGTCTCTCTGCGAATTCCACGAATATCTTGCCCATTCCTTGTACCAGATCCAATCGCGGTCTACCTCCAATAACCTTCCTTTTACCTCATCAGCCGAATAAGGCCAATCCCAATAGCTGGCTTGAGGATATAAATGCAAGCCTTTTGCACCATAAATCTTGTTCATCGCCTGAACTGATTTCTGGATAAAGTCTGCCGAACCGTAGCGAAAAGGCTCTAAATTGGCTAAAATATGCACGTTAGAGATATTGATCGTACCAATAGCAGCTAATTTCCTGTTTAGATCTGCCCATGCCCCACGCGGGGTATAAGTAGTTAAAGCCTCACCATTAAACTTATTTTCGGTATATAGATTTTTATAAAAGGGCAGCGCTGCTTTCATCACACTTGGTGCGTCGGTATCATGTGCACGCAGTACAATCGGGGGTTCTTCCTTAATGCCGGCTGCTTTTAATCCATCTTTCACCCCGGGAATAATCGTTTTGGTAAACCAATCAATATCATCTTGACCAACACCCTCCATTGCCTCACCCAAAGCCACCATTAAACCAACGTTTGGGTACTTCTCTACAAAGGATGAAATCGATTTTCGGGTATAATCGGCAATTAAAGGAATAATCGGACGGTTCCGATCTTGTGTTTTCAGGCCATGTTTATCTGCAAATGGTTTAGGAATAATAATATTATAAAACATCTGGATCACCCAAATGCCACGTTTGTCAGCTTCTTTCGTTAAAAACTGGAAGATTTCTTCGTTCTTTTTTAAAGTAGCATCATCTACCTCTACTGCATAAGGATAATCTTTTAAGCGCAGTAGCGACGAAAAAGGGTGCCCATTCCATAGATAAAGTGAGTTATAGCGGTTTTCGACCATCATATCCAGGTACTTAATCCATAAAGCTTTATCATAAAGCCAGGGGAAAGTTTCAGGGGTATAAGGATATTCATAAACATCATGGCCTGGCAGGTAATCTGGTTTCTGCAGACCGATACAGGTACCTCTTAATACCATTTCAGGTTGATCGGAAAGTGCTATCCGTATAGGTAATTTACCCGTGCTGCTGATCTGATCGGCCAATTCTATACAGCCATATAAAGCACCGGATGCATCGTTGCCAATTACATAAAGCAGCCCGTTTTTCCCCGTGTAGATATGAAAGCCTTCTTTTTTAGCAACTGAGATTTTATTCTTGATTTCTAGCGGAAGGTGATTGATAAAAAGTTTATCAGAAAACACACCAATTGCAATAACATTGTTATTTGCGGTAAGTTTATTCTTTTGTTCGATTTTGGTCGAATAATTTAATTTAACTAAAGCTTTTAACAATTTTTCTGCGCCAAAACGCACACGAATATGATTTTCTGTAGAAATTACAATTGTTTTTTGCGCGCGCTCAGTAGCGTTAGAAAATGGTACAGCTAAAAAATAACAGGAAATAAAAATCAGAAAATTTCTCATTCAAATTGGCTCTAATAACAAAACCTATTTTAACAGGTTTTTTATGTGATATTTGGTTAATACTATATTTAAATATAAATATATTATTCAAATATAAGTAATAATACCGAATGGCTTTGTAAAATTTATGCAAGGTAAGGCTATTGGAATAGCCGGAATAACATATGACAATATCTGTTAATATTTAGGCAAGAAGATAAAATTTTTAATCAAGAATATTTATTTTATTTGTATTCGTATTCTAATCAATTATAATTTATAATCATATACATGTTTTCACTAAAAAACAAAAAAGCCGTAGTTACAGGCGGGGGAAGCGGCATAGGAAGAGCTATTGCAACTATTTTAGCTAAACAGGGCGCTGAGGTGCACATCATCGAACTGGGGACTGAACACGCCCAGGATACTTTAGATGAAATTAAAACAAATGGTGGATCAGCATTCAGTTATGGATGTGATGTTTCAGACCATAATGCAGTTCACGAAGTTTTTAAGCAGATCGGAAATATCAATATCCTGATTAATAACGCAGGTATTGCACATATTGGCAAAGCTGATACTACAGAAGAAGCTGATTTTGACCGTGTTATGCGCGTAAACGTAAAAGGTGTTTATAACTGTTTGCATGCAGCTGTCCCACAAATCCGTTTGTCTGGCGGAGGTGTAATTATCAATATGGCCTCAATTGCGGCATTAGTTGGTCTTCCAGATCGTTTTGTTTATAGTGCGGCAAAAGGTGCGGTAAAAGCAATTACCATGAGTGTGGCGAAAGATTATATTGGTGAAAACATCAGGTGTAACTCTATTTCGCCTGCACGGGTTCATACGCCCTTCGTGGATGGTTTCTTACAGAAAAACTACCCGGATAATATCCCTGAAATGTTCGAAAAACTTTCTAAAACGCAGCCTATCGGCAGAATGGCCAAACCAGAAGAGGTTGGTGCCCTGGCTTTATACCTATGTAGCGATGAAGCTTCATTTATTACAGGCTGCGATTACCCAATTGACGGTGGATTTACTACCTTAAACAATTAATAAATATTTTCAAATACAATAAAGCATTTTATAATGAAATTAATACGATTTGGCGAAACCGGAGCTGAAAAACCTGGGGTAATTATAAACGATAATTATTTCGATGTTTCTGCATTGGTTAGAGATTATAATGAAGAATTTTTTGGTGGTGATGGTTTAGCGCAATTAAAGGCTGCTATTGCATCGGCTGATTTACCACAGGTTGATAAAGGTGTACGCCTTGGTCCTGCTTTAGCCCGTCCTTCAAAAATTATCTGTGTGGGCTTAAACTATAAAGACCACGCAGCAGAAACCAATGCTCCTATCCCTTCAGAGCCCATTTTGTTTTTCAAAGCTACTTCAGCAATTGTTGGACCTAACGATGACCTGATTATTCCAAAAAACAGTAAAAAAACCGACTGGGAAGTGGAATTGGCCATTGTGATTGGTAAAAAAGCGAGCTATGTTGCTGAAGAAAATGCTTTAGACCACATTGCTGGTTATGTTTTGCATAACGATTATAGCGAGCGCGAGTTCCAGATTGAAAGAAACGGACAATGGGTAAAGGGAAAAAGCTGCGATACCTTCGCACCTATCGGACCATTTATTGCTACCCAGGATGAAATTGCCGATGTGCACAATCTTCGCCTTTGGTTAACGGTAAACGGAAAAACCCTGCAGGATGGTAATACCTCAAACCTGATTTTTAATGTTCCGTTTATGATTGCTTACATCAGCCAGTTTATGACACTTTTACCAGGAGATGTAATTACGACGGGAACACCGGCAGGCGTAGGTTTAGGTCAAAAACCTGAACCTTGGTATTTAAAAGCTGGTGATGTGGTAGAATTGGGTATTGATGGCTTAGGCTCGAGCAAGCAAACTGTTAAAGCCTACAGCGGAAACTAATATGAAAAGATACTGTTTAACACTCGATCTTGTAAACGATGAAAAGCTTATAGAAGCGTATAAGCAGTATCATCAATCGATTTGGCCTGAAATTAAAGAAAGTATTATTTCTTCTGGAATTGATGATCTGGAAATCTATTTATTAGGAAACAGGCTATTTATGATTATGGAAGTGAATGAAAGCTTTTCTTTTGAGGAAAAATCGAAAGCCGATTTAGCCAATCCAAAAGTGCAGGAATGGGAAAATTTGATGTGGAAATTCCAGCAGGCACTACCAGGTTCGAAACCAGGAGAAAAATGGATCTTGATGGATCAGATCTTTAAACTTTAAATTGCTTTTTTTATGATTGATACACACGTACATTTTTGGAATTTCGATCCGGTTAGAGATAGCTGTATAAATGAAGATATGTTTGCCATCCGTAATGATTTTTCTCCGAAAGATCTTATAGGGGTTTATAACGATCATCAAATCACGGGATGTATAGCTGTGCAGGCTAGCCAATCGGAAGAGGAAAACCAGTTTTTGTTATCGCTGGCAGCGCAAAATGAAATTGTAAAAGGGATTGTTGGATGGGTAGATTTACTCGATCCGAATTTAGACGAACGTTTAACTTATTGGAGTAATTTCAAGAAGATTAAGGGCTGGCGACATATTTTACAAGCTGAAAACGCAGATTTTATCCTGAATAAAAAGTTTATTGCTGGCGTTAATCTTTTAAAAAAATACAATTACACTTACGATTTATTGTGCTATCACGATCAATTAGCAGCTATCATACAAATGGTTGATCAAATCCCCGATCAACCATTTGTATTGGATCATTGTGGCAAACCGGATGTTAAAAGTCAGGAGATAAAATCTTGGTCTGAAAATATTAAAGTATTGGCTTCAAATCCAAATGTACTTTGCAAGGTATCCGGTTTACTTACTGAAGCAGACTGGAAAAACTGGACAGAAAAAGAGCTTTTTAATTGCTTTGATGTGGTATTCGAACATTTTGGTCCTGAAAGGGTAATGTACGGTAGCGATTGGCCGGTAATGCTGCTCAGCAGACCGTATCAGGATTGGTTTAATTTAGTTTATAAGTATGCGCAACAATTTTCCTCAGCAGAACAGAAATTGATTTTTAATGATAATGCAACTGCGTTTTACGGAGTTTAACAACATAATTTTGACCTATTTGTCATCCTGAATGCAATGAAGGATCTTTTTGATGGTGATTTATTTGCAAAGGATTCTTCACTTCGTTCAGAATGACACATCAAAACCCTACGCAAAAATCCTTAACTAGAATTAAAAAAAGCAGATAGAGCAGGACGGGAATTATAATATAAAATATTAGTTTTCGCTTTTTGAAATAGATCTGACCAATACAATATTAAATATGAGTAAAAAGATTACATTCCCTTACAATCCTCAATTCCCTTCTGTAGCCGACTTAAGAAAAAAGGCAAAGTCAAGGATTCCTAAATTTGCTTTTGACTACCTGGAGGGTGGTTGTAATGAGGGGCTTAATTTATCGAGAAATGAGAGCGACTTCGACAATATCTACCTTAAACCGAATTACTTACGCGTTGGTGGAGATATCGACATGTCGGTCGAATTATTTGGCCGTCGTTACAGTGCTCCATTTGGGGTATCTCCTATTGGTTTGCAAGGTTTGATGTGGCCTAATGCTCCCGAAATTTTAGCTAAGGCCGCCGCTAAAGCCGATATTCCTTATACATTAAKCACCGTATCCACCAGTAGTATCGAACGAATTGCCGAAGTATCTGAAGGAAAAGCATGGTTTCAATTGTACCACCCTACGGAGAATAGCCTGAGGGATGACATCTTAAATCGCTTAAAAGGCGTTGAATGCCCGGTATTGGTTGTGCTGGTAGATGTGCCTGCATTTGGTTTACGATATAAAGAAATCAAGAGCGGCTTATCCATTCCACCAAAAATGTCAGTCAATAATATCCTGCAGGCTTTTGCCCGTCCGTTATGGGGAATTAAAACCCTACAACATGGAATTCCATCGTTTGCTACCTTAAAGCCTTACATGGAAAAAGGAATGGATATGTCGCAACTTGGACAGTTCATGAACAAAACATTTACCGGTAAGGTTGATATTGAAAAGGTTTCTGCCATTCGTGATCTTTGGAAAGGACCTTTAGTATTGAAGGGAATCGCGACTGATGAAGATATGCAGGCTGCTATCCAAATCGGTGCCGATGGTGTGATTGTTTCCAATCATGGCGGCAGACAAATTGATGCAGGCGAATCCTCAATCAATTCACTGATCAAATTGGCGAACAATCCACTATACAAATCAAAATTGAAGATCATGTTAGATGGCGGTATCCGTTCAGGTGTTGATTTAGCAAGAGCACATGCCGTTGGATCTGAATTCAACTTTATGGGCCGGCCTTTTATGTATGGAGTTGGCGCTTTAGGTAATGAAGGAGGCGATCATACCATCAATATGTTCAAAACTCACTTATACCAGATCATGCAACAATTAACCATTGAGAAAATCACACAATTTCCTGATCGGTTATTAAACCCTTAAAGCCGAATTTGGAGTAAAATAAGAGGTTGTATCATAAACATAGTTTCTCTAGAAATTTGTCACGTTGAGCCTGTCGAAACGCCGTAACGGCATTATGATAGGTCCTTCGACAAGCTCAGGATGACAATTCTATATTTATGATGCAACCCGTTAACGTTATTTCAAAAACTTATAAGTAGTACTCGTTTTATATGTTTCGCCCGGTTTAAGCACTGTTGATGCAAAATTTGCATGATTTGGCGCATCAGGAAAATGTTGTGTTTCTAAGCAGAAAGCTGAACGGTGAGGATATGATTTCCCACCTTTACCGTCTTTATCAGCGCCTGTTAAAAAGTTGCCGCTATAAAACTGTAAGCCTGGCTCGGTGGTATAAACTTCCATTGTTATTCCTGTAACAGGACTTTTAACGGTTGCAATAGCCGTTTTGCCATCATGATGGGTCAATACAAAATTATGATCGTAACCTTTGCCGAACTTTAACTGCTGATCATTTTCTTCGATCGATTTYCCGATGGTTTTCGCTTTGTTGAAATCAAATGCTGTTCCAGCTACAGGCTGCAATTTACCTGTTGGAATAAGCGTAGAGTCTACTGGTGTGTAGGCATTTGCATCAATCGTTAATTCGTGATCTAAAATCGTATTGTTTCCCTCTCCATTTAGGTTGAAATAAGCATGATTGGTTAAATTTACCACAGTCGTTTTATCAGTAGTAGCTAAATAATCAATCTGCAAAGCATTATCATCAGTTAAGGTATAAGTTACCTTAACATCTAATTTCCCTGGATAACCTGCTTCGCCGTCATTTGAAACATAACTCAACTCTAATTTTTGTCCATCTAATTGTTTAGCATCCCAAACTTTCGAGAAAAAGCCATCTGTACCACCGTGGAGGGTATTAACAC
>NZ_JBFTQI010000066.1:0-12583 GCF_056398925.1 Pedobacter sp. 01T416_2 | reverse complement strand
TTATTATTATTAACTATTATGGAAATTAAAGATTTAACCAAAGCCGAAGAACAGATTATGCAGGTTTTATGGCAATTGGAAAAAGCATTCGTCAAAGAAGTTATTGATGAACTCCCCCTCCCTAAACCTGCGTACAATACCGTATCAACCATTATTAGAATTTTAGAAACTAAAGGTTTTATTGGTCATGAAGCCTTCGGTAAGGCCCATCAATATCATCCTTTAATCAGTAGAGAAGAATATAAACGCCATGCAACAGAAAAATTGTTGGGCAATTACTTCGAAAATTCGGTAGAGAGTATGTTCTCTTTCTTCGTTAAAGAAGAAAAACTGGATTTAAGCGATGTTGATGAAATTTTAAAAATGATTAATAAAATTAAACATAAGCCAAAATGAGTTTTGCCCACTACCTATTACAGGTGAACTTATACTTAATTGTTTTTTTCGGTTTTTACAAATTACTGTTAGATAAGGAGACCTACTTCACTTTAAACCGCATTTATTTAGTAGCTGCGGGCGTTTTGTCGTTATCTRTACCATTTATTCGTTTAGAATGGCTAACGGAGCAGAAAGCGGCGCAACAGGTTTATACTTCAGTTAATTGGGAAGCCGTATTAGCACAAGCAACGATTGTAACGGAGCGCAATACCGGTTTTAACTGGGGCAATGCATTCGTTTACATCTATTGCGCTGGTATTTTGTTTTTCTTAGGTAGATTGGTGTTTAACCTATTAGCGGTTAAAAAACTCATTTCAATAAGCAAGGCTGGCTCGGCTTTCTCTTTTTTTGGCAAAAAAGTAATTGATCAGGAATTGCCACAAATGGATGTGATTGATATTCATGAAGAAGCACACATCAAACAATGGCATACCGTAGATATTTTATTTTTCGAAATTATAGGGATTATCACCTGGTTAAACCCTGTGATTTACCTTTATAAAAAAGCAATTAAAAATATCCACGAGTTTTTAGCTGATGAACTTGCTGCCGAATTTCAGGGTGATAAGGCAGAATATGCGATGTTATTGCTAAGTAAGTCGTTCGGCATTTCGCCAAATGCCTTAACAAATGGCTTTTTAGAAAAATCATTGATCAAAAAAAGAATTTTCATGCTTCATAAAGAGCGGTCTAAAAAGATCGCTATTATGAAGTATGGAATTTTTATCCCTTTATTTGCCCTTCTGATTGTGTTTTCGTCGGCTACTGTCCGCAAAAATGAGAAGTTGTTATCCATTACCGATCAAATCCCTTTAGAGAAACCGATTGAGATTGTAGAAAACATGGTTACAACACCTGAGAAAATAATTGTAGCACCTAAAATTTCAGTTGATGGCAAAACAGATGCAAACTGGAAAGGATTTTACCAGTTTCTATTAAGAAATATTAAATACCCAGGCGCAGCCAGCAGTGATGAGGTACAAGGTAATGCCCAGATAAAATTTAATCTAAAAGGCGGCAGGGTTACCAATATTACATCGAATGTAGAACTGGGGGCAGGCTGCGATGAAGAAGTGATGAAAGCAATTTTATCCTATAAAGGATTTAAAACTGTAGCAGATGGCAAATATGCTTTAACGGTAAGTTTTAAAATTCCAGAATCTTCAGAAGAGTTTAAGAATAAATTATTGCCTAAATCGGATGGATATGTAAATCTGAACAAGATTAACATTATATCTTATCTTCCTAAAACCACTGAAACTGAAACCGGTGCCGTTAAATCTGAAAATACAGATAAAGTGTATGATTTCGTTTCAATCGAGAAACAACCGGAGTTTCCGGGCGGTATAGCCAAGTTTTATAAATACCTGAGTGGCAGCATCAGGTATCCAAAAATGGCGCAGGAGAATAATGTGCAAGGTAAAGTTTTCCTCAGCTTCGTGGTTGAAAAAGATGGCTCTTTAACAGATGTCCAAATCACACGGGGTTTAGGAAGTGGTACCGATGAAGAAGCGATGAGGGTTATAAAAGAATCGCCAAAATGGAACCCGGGCATCCAAAATGGTTTAGCTGTGAGGGTAAAATACAACATCAATGTTAATTTCACACTCAATGACCCCGCTAAAGAAACTAAAACAAGCAGTATACCAACAAACCGGATCACCTTTAAAGATGGCATAAATCAAGAAGCATTGATCATCTTAGATGGTGTGAGGTTGCCAAACAATAGCCAATTGAGTACTATAAATCCAAATAATATAGAATCAATTTCTGTTTTAAAAGATCAGGCAGCTGTTAGTCTTTATGGGCCAAGAGCCAAAACGGGTGTAATTCTAATTACAAGTAAAGGGTCTAAAAATAGTGCTTTCAGACCATTGGATGCAAAGGAACTTACTATCGACAAAACTTCTAATTTTTTTGAACTTAAAAGAAAATTCTAACCAAAATGAAAAATATAATCGCCTTTACCATAATGATGGGTTTTAGTTTAGTTGGTTTTGCTCAAAAGGCAGACAGCACAAAAACAACCAAAATTATACTTAGAGGCATACCCGCCTCTGGCACTGAACCCCTAATTGTAATAGATGGCAATAAACAGTATATAAGGGGCACATCATCACTTACTGAGGTTGATCCTAATAACATTGAGTCTGTAAGCATCTTAAAAGATAGTTTAGCAAGGGCTAATTATGGGGCTGATGGTTTTGCAGGTGTAATAGAAGTTAAAACCAAAAGTAATGCAGTAGGCAGTTACACACTTAAAAACAAAGCAATAAAACCTATAGACCTTACTTTGAATGGAAAAGTATCGGGCTTTAGTGTGCGCCCATTACCTAATGGCGAAGTGCCTGTCAGAAAGCGATACCTACTAAACCGAGATTTTGACCCCAAAGCAAAGCCGCTTTATGTCGTTGATGGGAAAGAAGTTTCAGAAATAAAAAACCTGGATCAACAATCTATTGAATCAATAGAAGTGCTTAAAGATTCGTCTGCAATAACTTTACATGGCGATAAGGGCAAAAATGGAGTCGTGATTATTACCACTAAAAAATCAAAAGCAACGCCCAAGAAAAACTAAATAATCAACATTTAATAAAAAAACAATGAGAAAGCTAATCTTTTTAGCCCTAACGGGCATCGCCATGTTCTTTAATTCTGCTAAAGCGCAGGATAATCAGGACAAAGTTTATGATTTTACTTCATTGGAAAAGGCTCCAGAATACCCAGGCGGCATTTCGAGGTTTTATGAGTACTTAGGCCGTGAAATTAAGTACCCCGCAGTAGCCAAGAAAGATAAAACCCAGGGCAAGGTATTTGCTTCTTTTGTGGTGGAAAAAAATGGAACTTTAACCGATGTTCAAATTACAAGAAGCTTAACCAAAGAAACCGATGAGGAGGCTTTAAGGGTATTGAACAAATCGCCAAGATGGAACCCAGGTTTAATTGATGGCAGGCCAGTGCGTGTTAAATACAATATCAACGTTAACTTTAAAATGAACTAAACTCAATATTATCAATCCGCTTAAAAACACAAAACCCCAGCAAAATTGCCGGGGTTTTATGTTTTCTCTCCTGTCTCGGAAGACTAAATTTAGAAAAATTTTAATGTATATGCAAATATTACAGAATAAAATTTCTAAATACGCAAAATTTTAATATGCAAACATAAGATTATTGCGACTTTCGCAAACTTTTATTTCGAGCCCACTTTGTTGTGCAAGGTTTCGGTTTTAAATTATAAAGTTTCATATGTTTTCATAACAGCGGGCAAATATTAAATATGTATCTGTTTTAGTCGTTAGCATGCTAACAAATCATTAAAATTTATTCATTATTTATTCTTGGTCTATTAACCAGTATTAGTCTGATAATGTGTCTTAAACAGCTATTTAATGATTAGTTTGTAGTTTCCTTTAAAACTAAAAAGCCTCCACGTTGTGGAGGCTCAAGAACCCAGTGGTTAAGCTGGGTGCACAGTATATCTTAAACTTTTAAATGGTTTCTTCTGAAATAAATTTTGCAGATGCAAAATCGCGGTTCATACGAGCGATGTTTTCTAAAGAGATTCCTTTAGGGCATTCGGCTTCGCAAGCACCAGTATTGGTACAGTTACCAAAACCTTCAGCATCCATTTGCGCAACCATGCTCTGCACCCTGCGATAACGCTCTGGCTGACCTTGTGGTAACAGTGCCAACTGAGAGATTTTAGCTGATACGAATAACATTGCTGAAGCATTTTTACAGGTTGCCACACAAGCACCGCAACCAATACAAGCTGCGGCTTCGAAAGCAGCATCTGCCTGCATTTTAGGGATTGGCAGGTTGTTCGCATCTTGCGCATTACCTGTGTTTACCGAAATAAAGCCACCTGCAGCAATAACTCTATCGAAAGCAGAACGATCTACGGTTAAATCTTTTACTACCGGAAAAGCTGCTGCTCTCCAAGGCTCAACAACAATGGTATCGCCATCTTTGAAAGAACGCATGTGCAACTGGCAGGTAGTAACCAAGTCTTTAGGTCCGTGCGGACGGCCGTTGATAAACATCGAGCACATTCCGCAGATCCCTTCGCGGCAATCGTGATCGAATACCACTGGCTCTTCGCCTTTATTAATTAATTGTTCGTTTAATACATCGAACATCTCTAAGAAAGACATATCCGGTGAAATATCGGCCAATTTATAATCTACCAAAGCACCTTTGGCATTGTTATTTTTTTGACGCCAAACTTTTAGCGTTAAGTTCATATTTCCTGTACTCATTGTATCTCAGATTTGAGATTTGAGACATTAGATGTGAGAGCCAAGATTTTCATCTCATGTCTCACATCTCACATCTCTTATCTATTTATAACTTCTTTGTGCTACTTTAATATTTTCAAACTTCAGCTCTTCTTTATGAAGTTCGAAGTTTACACCTTCTTTAAATTCCCAAGCGGCTACGTAAGCATAATTCTCATCATCACGTAGTGCTTCACCTTCTTCTGTCTGATACTCTTCACGGAAGTGACCGCCACAACTTTCGTTACGGTTTAACGCATCAATACACATCAACTCGCCTAACTCGATAAAATCAGCAACGCGGCCAGCTTTTTCCAATTCGGTGTTTAATTCATCAGCTGTTCCAGGTACACGAACATCGCTCCAGAATTCAGCACGTAAAGCTCTGATTTCCTGAATTGCTTCATTTAAACCTTTTTCGTTACGGGCCATACCACATTTCTCCCACATGATGTGGCCTAAACGTTTGTGGAAATGATCTACCGACTTAGTTCCTTTAATATTGATCAGTGTATTTAAAATACCAACTGCTCTTTCTTCAGCCTCTACAAAGGCAGGGTGATCAGTAGGAATTGCTTTTACCGAAATCTCTTTTGATAAGTAAGCACCAATGGTGTAAGGAAGAACGAAATAACCATCAGCTAAACCTTGCATCAAAGCAGATGCACCTAAACGGTTGGCCCCGTGATCTGAGAAGTTAGCCTCGCCAGTACAGTATAAACCAGGTACCGATGTCATTAAGTTATAATCAACCCATAAACCACCCATGGTATAGTGAACCGCAGGATAAATACGCATTGGTGTTTCGTAAGGATTTTCACCGGTAATCTGCGCGTACATATCGAACAGGTTACCATATTTTTCCTTAATTACTGCAGTACCTAAGCGCATACAGGTTTCTTTATCAGGATTGTGGTTACCGGCTTTAGAAGCTTCGATTTTTCCGTAACGTTCTGTATTGGCTTTAAAATCTAAGTATACTGCTAACTTGGAAGCGCCTACTCCATAACCTGCATCACAACGCTCTTTCGCAGCACGGGAGGCCACATCACGAGGAACTAAGTTACCAAAAGCAGGGTAACGGCGCTCTAAATAATAATCTCTTTCATCTTCAGGAATTTCTGAAGCTTTACGGTTATCATCTTTCTTTTTAGGAACCCAGATACGTCCATCGTTACGCAACGACTCAGACATTAGGGTTAATTTAGACTGGTGATCGCCAGAAACCGGGATACAAGTTGGGTGGATCTGCGTGTAGCATGGGTTTGCAAAATAAGCACCTTGTTTGTGTGCTTTCCATGCTGCAGTAACATTACTTCCCATCGCGTTGGTAGAAAGATAGAATACGTTGCCGTAACCACCTGTTCCCAATACCACTGCATGACCGAAATGACGCTCTATTTCTCCTGTAATTAAGTTACGTGCAATAATACCACGTGCTTTGCCATCGATTTTAACAACCTCAAGCATTTCGTGGCGGGTATACATTTCTACTTTACCCATACCAATCTGGCGTTCTAAAGCAGAATATGCGCCTAATAATAACTGTTGACCAGTTTGACCAGCTGCATAAAAAGTACGTTGTACCTGTGTACCACCGAATGAGCGGTTATCTAACAAACCACCATACTCACGTGCCAAAGGCACACCCTGAGCCACACACTGATCTATAATGTTGGCACTTACTTCGGCCAAACGATGCACATTGGCTTCGCGGGCACGATAATCGCCACCTTTAATCGTATCGTAAAAAAGGCGATAAACGCTATCACCATCATTCTGATAGTTTTTTGCTGCATTGATACCACCCTGAGCAGCAATTGAGTGTGCTCTACGTGGTGAATCCTGGAAGCAGAAACATTTTACTTTGTAACCCATTTCGGCCAAAGTAGCCGCTGCCGAAGCACCCGCTAAACCCGAACCTACTATGATTACTTCAATAGTTCTTTTGTTCGATGGGTTAACCAAAGGCACAGAAGACTTATATTTTGTCCATTTGCTGGTTAATTCGCCTTCTGGAATATTTGAATTAATATCTGACATATCTTTTGTGCTAAAAATTATTGAATAAGACCGAAATAAACTGCAATCGGCATGGCTGCGAAAAGGATCGAAATAATAACCGAATACCAAACGCCAGCTCCTTTAATTATACCGTTATATTTTGAGTGGTTCCATCCTAATGTTTGGAATGCGGAAGCAAAACCATGCAATAAGTGGTAGCATAAAGAAAACATAGCAAGAATATATACGACAACCCTTACCGGATCCTGAAATTTCTCTTTCATTACCGCATAAAGATCTTCATGTCCGTTGGCATCAACCGTTGGGATTCCTGTAAAACGGGAAACTACCCAAAAATCTTTCAGGTGAACCACCAGGAAAATCAGTAAAAGTGTACCCAATAAGCCCATAGAACGGCTGTACCATTTACTGTTTGCCTTACCATCGTTTACGGCATATTTAACTGGGCGTGCTTTTTGATTTTCCAACGTTAAACGCAACGCCKGAAAAATGTGCGCAAGCAAACCAATAAACAACACAATCTCGCCAGCCCGGATAATCCAGTTAGTGGCCATAAAATGTGCGCCTACGTTAAATGTTAAACCACCGTCGCTAATAAAAATTAAAGCATTAATACCGCAGTGTACAATTAAAAAAAGTATCAGGAACAAACCTGTAATACCCATGATGAATTTCTTCCCTATTGAAGAAGAAAATGCATTTCCGAAACCACTCATTTGATTAGGATTTATATCTAAATTTCTTGCAAAAGTATCTAATTATGAGTTTAATTTATAAACGAATATGACAAAACAACGATAAAACATTTATTTAGAAACATTCTAAAGCATATTCGGAAATAATTGAAAGAATATGGGAACATTTGTGGTTTCACTTACCAAATATTCGTCATTTCGAGGTACGAAGCAATCTCATTATGAAAGCCATAATAAACCAAAGTATAGGATTGCTTCGTCGTTCCTCCTCGCAATGACGATTTTTTGAGAATTTATTTTAGTTATGCAAACCCATATAACTAAGTTTTTCGTTATATTGCTCTATCAAATTATTAACATGAAAAAACAGCTCTATTTACTTACTTTATTAGCGGGCCTCTTCTCTTCCTGCGATCCAACTCCTGCTACTTTTAATCTCGAAACCAAAAACTTTGGCCCAAATGCCGTAATTACCATTCAAAGCGCTGAAAAGGGCGAAACACTGAAAGTTGAAAACATTACCAATAGCAATCAGACTTTTAAAATCAATATCCCAATAAAAGGCTATGCCACTTTAAGAACTGAAGATGGCAGTCGCACCGGAGAATATTACTTCTACCTTGATAAAGGCAGCTTCAAAGGCGTTCTTGATGGAAAAAATATCAATTCATATCCTTTAAAAAGCGTTCCAACTGAAGAGGGTGAGCAATTTATAAACTATTATAAGTTAAAAGACGGCATGAGTAAAAACCTACTTGATAGTTTGGACATTGCTGAATCGGAATTTGACCGAGCCACGCAAAGCAACATTATGGAAAAGGCCAAAAATGCAGACCGTTGGAGAGAGAAAAAAATCTTACTCCAATTGGATATCATAAAGGCCTTTGCTAAAAAGCACCCCGGTTCTGCGCACAGCCTCTTTTTATTGGAACAACTGGGCAGGGCAGATTCGGAGCCCAAAAATTATTTATCGATTTTTAACAGTTTAGATAAGGAAATCCAGGAAAGCAAAAAGGGTAAAAGTCTGTTAGAAGAGATTAAACAAGCTAACCAGATGATGGCGGGAAGTAAAATGCCTAATATTGAAGGAGAAAATCCAGATGGAAAAAAATTCGATCTAAGTATACTTAAAAAGGTAAACCTGGTTATATGCTGGACTTCTTACAGTGGGAAAAGCAGAAAAAACAACCAGGTATTGGTTGAACTCTACGAGAAGTATAAAAATAAAGATGTAGAATTTATCGGGGTATCGTTCGATAAGAAAAGAGACTGGTGGGTAAATGTGATCAAGGACGACCACCTTACCTGGCCACAATATTCAGATCTTCAGGGAGCGAAATCGCCCAATGCAAAGAACCTGAGCAATTATAATGTTACTTACTTCTTTTTAGTAGATAAAAACGGCACTGTATTAACCAACAATGATCTTTCTTTAGATTTTGTTGACAGTGAAATCAGCAAAAATTTGGCAGGCAGATAAATGTGAGGATCGACAATTCAAAAGTTGATTCCACAAAAAAAGTCCCGATTTGCATCGGGACTTTTTACGATTTATGTGTTTGAGTTTTCTTAAGCTACTTTAACATTTACCGCGTTTAGGCCTTTTCTACCTTCTTCTACATCGTAGTTTACGGTATCATTCTCGCGAATGTTATCGATTAAGCCTGAAGCATGAACAAAAATTTCGGCATCGCCATTAGATGGAGTGATAAATCCGAAACCTTTAGTTTCATTAAAAAATTTTACTGTTCCTTGTTGCATTGTATTGTATTTTAATTTGTTTCAAAGATAGAGTTAAATCCCTATAAATCAATTTTTTATTTTTTTATTATATAAATAACGCTAAATATATTGATAGTTTGCCCTTTAAGCCCGATTTAGCGGCCAGATTTAGTCTATCATTGCTCGATGTATTGCCCGGTTTTATCAATAAAGCACGTTCAAAACAGGCCTTTGCCTCCGCTTTTCTACCTGAAAAAAGCAAATACTACGCTAACATATAATTGCCGTCGTAATCAATACGGACTATCTGGAAAGAAATCAGGTTAAATTAACTATAAACCAGGTTTTCGTGCTGCTCATAATTTACCTTCAGATTTTCGGTAATTTTCACCACTAATGTTTCGTTTTCTTTACCATTATAACTTAAGATTAACAGATCACCAATGATTTCGTGTAAAATTAATTTCGGGCTGGTATAGGTGATCGATACCACATGCGCTGCTTTATTTAACAGATCTGAAGCATAAATATGTAATTCGGCCCAATCGAAAAGGATCGGGTGATCTTCTAAATCGCTTAAAACAGGCATTTTATTTGCTAAGGCCGCAATGCTGTTCATTACGGAGTACTGAAGCTTTTGGTGTAATGTATTTGCCTTTTCGCTGGCTTGCTGCATCTGAGAAAAGGTATGTGCGTGCTCATCTAAGTTGTATATTTTTGATCTTTTTTGAAATTCTTTGTAAGTATCGTGAAATATCCGTCTTTCAAAATCTGTTCTGCACATGAAATTGAAATATTGTTTTACGCTGAGGTTAATGCTAGCTAAAGCCATAATATTCGGTTTTTGTTGCTGATTCAAATATGGAACAATAAAAAAAATTAATTTATAGCGTATCGGTAAACGCTGATTATCAATCGGTAAATAGCGAAACTAAATCTTGATTATGAAAAACGGATGAATATTGGTTTGAGTACAGGGATTTGGCTGAACAGCCCGTTATTTAAGATATTTTAACATTTCGAGATTTCCTGAAGGGGGCAACTCGAGCGTAGTTGAAGGATAGTCTTTTTATTAGAAAATGTAACGGTAGTAGTTCTTGGCGGTTTGCAGTCCCGCCATTCGCTTTAGTCCCGATGAAACCTGTGAACAAGCAAGCACACCATAAAAAGAAGAAAACAGTTCTTAAATCGGGAGCTGCCGCTATTGTCGGGTTTAAGAACAAGGGGTTGTACACCCTGCAACCCCAAAAATGAAATGCTGTTGTGGCCAGCTAGCCCCGGTTGAAGCGATACCCTGCAGCAACGAGGTACGAGGCAGCAAAGCGTATAAGCGTAAAACGGGAACGCACTTATTGCTATGTACAAGCATTGCGCTTCAAACATGAAAATATTAAATTGGGTTTTTAAATGCGAAAATAATGATCTTCGACTACGCTCTCCACAGGAGTCCTTTGGACAGACTGACAACCATGGCGCTTAACTTAATGACCTGTGCCTCCTCTGTGGCTAAAAATACAACCTAATAGATTATAGGGCATACACTATTGAATTAGCTGCGCACAAAGCAACCAGTCGCCAATTTCATTTTTTTTAAAACAGTTTAATTTCCAACAGGTTATTAATATACAAAATAGGTATAACCAAAACTTTTACGATATGGAAACGAGAAACAACCATGGTTTAATCCAGGCTTTACTAGATTGCGCGCTAGCTTGCGAGCATTGTGCATCGTCCTGCTTAAAAGAAGAAGACATCAACATGATGATTGACTGTATTAAACTAGATCGGGATTGCGCAGATATCTGTACCCAGGCAGCCCGGTTATTGCAAAGAGATTCAATTATCGGGCATCAATATTTATTGCTCTGTGAAGAAATATGCAGGCTTTGTGCAGCCGAATGTAGCAAACACGATCATGAACATTGTAGACAATGCGCTGTTGCCTGCGAGGAATGTGCAGATGCCTGCCATGCCAATCACGAACCGATCCATCAGGATTAAAAAAAAGCGTCCCGATTTAAATCGGGACGCTTTTAAAAACTATTTTTTATCAGATCAATTACTGCGCTGGGAAGCTATAGTTATAAGAACCTTGCTCGCCAACACCAGAAATACTCACCATGTTGTTTCTGCCTAAAGGCAATGCTTTTTGGACATCGGCTACAGAATTTACAGGTTGGCCATTCACTTTAGTAATGATTAGCCCCTTTTCAACACCAATATTATCAAATGCTTTTCCTGTGGTTACAGACGTTACTACAACACCACTATTTATGCCATATTTCGATTTCTGGGCTTGAGTAGCAGGAGCAAAAGTTGCACCTAATTTCGAAACCTCAGCGCCTTTGCTTGTTGTATTTTTGGCTGTAAGGCCAACGCTGGCTTCTCCTTTTAAAGTTACGGTGTAATCCTTCAGTGCACCATCGCGTAACACCGTTAATTTAACTTTATCGCCTGGATTTAAACGACCAACTCTTTCCTGAAGATCAGGAGAATCGTTGATCACTACGCCATCAACTTTTTTGATTACATCACCTGATTTAATGCCTGCTGCTGCAGCACCGCCACCGGCAACTACATCATTCACATATAAACCGCTTATTTCGTTGGTTTTAATGCCTTCAGGTTTATCTTCTCCGCTTAATGGTACAAAGTTAACGCCAATATAACCACGTTTAACCGAGCCATATTTCATAAAATCATCAACAATTTTACGGGCAAGATTAACTGGAATTGCAAATCCATAACCTTGATTGTACCCGCTTTGCGATGCAATTGCCGAGTTAATACCTACCAATTCGCCATTTGCGTTTACAAGCGCACCACCGCTGTTGCCTGGGTTAATGGCTGCATCGGTTTGGATAAATGATTCGATACTGGTATTTGCCGGACGATCTGGTTTTTTACCCGTACGTTGGTATTCGCGATATTCCTCTTCAGTAATTTCGTTGCCTTGTTGCTCGCGACCAATAATACCAATACTACGGTTTTTTGCACTCACAATACCAGCTGTTACCGTAGTATTTAAATCTAACGGGAAACCAACCGCTAAAACCCATTCTCCAACCTGTACATTATCTGAGTTACCCATTTTTACAACAGGTAAGCCCGTTGCATTTACTTTAATCAAAGCTAAATCAGTATTCGGATCGCGGCCAATTACTTTTGCCTCAACTTTACGTCTGTCTGTTAAAACCACCTCTACCTTCTCTGCATTTTCTACCACGTGGTTATTGGTTACGATATAACCATCCTGACTGATAATTACACCAGAACCCGATGCTGCTCTAGGCTGACGTTGCATTTGACGACCACCGCCGCCACCGAAGAAATCTTCCATCATATCAAATGGGGACGAACTTTTACTGCCACCATTTTGTGCCGCATATGTTGTTTTAATATGGACCACACCTGGCGCAACTG
>NZ_JBFTQI010000065.1:0-12700 GCF_056398925.1 Pedobacter sp. 01T416_2 | reverse complement strand
ACACGTAACTGATCAACATGTGGCTGTTATTGCATGTACTGCAAGTATTTGGCTCATAAATATTATAATTCCTGCTATCTTAGGCACTTATTTCGTTTTTAAACTCAATTTTTTTGGAAATCTTAAATCTAATTAGTCTAGTATCTGCTGCTTTAACCTTAATCTATGGTTTTTTAGTCCTTAATTTTATCAGAGGATGGCATAACCTGGTTTATTTTACACCACAAAAGTCCGATCCTCAAACCAAAGTTTCTATCATTGTTGCCGCAAGGGATGAGGAAGCTAATATCACCAAAACCATTGATGACCTGGTTGCACAGCGATACCCTAAGGTTTTAACCGAAATTATTATTATCGATGACCATTCTACCGATCGTACGGCAGAAATTGTGTTAAGTTATGCAGACCGGAATGTGAAACTGATTAAGCTGAATGAAGATAGGGCCCTGAATTCATACAAAAAAAAGGCTATACAAACTGCAATAGGGACTTGTTCTGGCGATCTGATTATCACTACTGATGCCGATTGCAGGATGGGCGCAGATTGGCTGGCTACCATTGTAAACCTATATGAGCAGAAAAATTATAAAATGATCTCCTCTCCAGTAGCCTATTTTCAGGAGAAAAGTTTCTTTGAGCGCCTGCAGTCGTTAGAGTTTCTATACCTGATCGGCTTGGGGGCGTCTACTATTGGCAATAAGGAACCCTCTACCTGTAACGGAGCAAATTTAGCTTACGAGAAAACAACCTTTTATGAAGTTGGTGGCTTTCAGGGCATAGATGACCTGGCTTCAGGTGATGATGAGCTACTATTACATAAAATTGCTGCCAAGTATCCTGATCAGATCGGTTTTCTCAAAAATAGAGAAGCCATTGTATATACGCATGCAAAAGAAACCTTGGGCGCATTTATTCAGCAACGCAAACGTTGGGCTTCTAAAAGTACCCGTTATAAAAATAAGGCCATTATCGTTTTAGGGGTTCTGATTTGGATCTTTAACCTCACTATTCTGGCAAACTTTATCACCGGGCTTTTTATTCCGGGTTTTTTGACCATCACATTTTATCAACTATTGGTTAAAATGATTTTAGAAACCTTATTTTTATGGGATGTAACTGGCTTTGCAAAAAGGCGCAGTTTACTCATTTTAATCCCGGTTTTAAATGTACTGCACGTACTTTATATGGTGTACATCGGCATTGCTGGAAACAGTGGCAAATACAATTGGAAAGGCAGAATGGTTAGATAATGGATAATAGCCCATCAAAAAAAGTATGGTTAAAGTTTAAACGGAATAAATTTGCCTTCGGCGGATTGGTCTTTATTTTACTTTTGATGGTAATGGGTATTTTGGGTTATTTAATTATGCCTGATGATTCTCCAAATGCGAACGTTCAGATTCTCCAGTTAAACAAAAAGAAACCCGGAAGTACATTTACGTTTTTAATTATCAGTAGGAGCCCGAAAGTAGAAAAGCTTAACTTTTTCGAAAGAATGTTAAACGGGCAAACACCAACTTTTAAAAGTATCCCGATTACTTCTTACAAGATAAAAGATAAAAATGTTTTTGTACAGGAATATATTGGTGATGATGAAAAAGCCAGGGAAACGAAGTATGAACTTAAAGATTTGTGCCCTTCTTGCGTAGTACCCTCCAAAATAGGGAGCCCGCAGGCGCTTTTTGAAAAAAATAGCATTTATAAAAAGACTTATATTTTAGGCACAGATATTTACGGACGTGATTTATTAAGCCGGTTGATTTTAGGTATCAGAGTTTCGTTATCTGTAGGTTTAATGGCCGTGCTCATCTCTCTTTTTATAGGCGTGAGTTTAGGAGCCATTGCTGGCTATTTTGGTGGTCGCGTAGACGCAGCCATCAGTTGGTTTATGAACGTAGTTTGGTCACTGCCCTCGTTACTGTTGGTAATCGCCATATCATTCGCTTTAGGCAAGGGTTTTTGGCAGATTTTTATTGCGGTAGGCTTATCAACCTGGGTCGATGTAGCAAGGTTGGTACGCGGGCAGGTAATGGCTTTAAAAGAAGTCGAATTTGTAGAGGCCGCAAGAGCCTTGGGCTTTAGCACGAGCAGAACCATTATCAAACATATACTACCGAACATCGCGGGGCCAATTTTAGTTGTTGCCTCATCAAATTTTGCCTCAGCCATATTGCTGGAAACAGGGTTAAGCTTTTTAGGCTTTGGCGCTCAACCACCTATGCCAAGCTGGGGGAGCATGATTAAAGAACATTATGGTTATATCATTATGGATGCAGCCTACTTAGCTGTTTTGCCCGGTTTAGCCATTATGTTTACTGTTTATGCCTTTAATGTGCTGGCCATAGGCTTACGCGATGCATTTGATGTAAAAGGACAGAATGTAACTGTTTAATCATTGTCATAAAAAAAAGCAGTACCAATTATGATACTGCTTTACCCTTAAAAACAAAAACTTATGCTGTGGCAGTCAGTGTGTTTCCTGAARCAGTAAGCGGATAAACTTTTAGCACACTCGTGGTGCCACCATCATTTGGTTGGGCCAAAATGCTACCCGAAGTGGTATAACGCGAACTATGCAGGCCACATTGAATGTAATTGCTGGCCTGGATAAAACTCAATGCACCGCCCTGGTGTGGGCAAACTGCTTGTGTGGCCACAAACGAGGTGCTGGCATTCGCTGTTGCGATACGAATAAACAATATGCTGTTTACAGTGATAGATGCGCCAACGGTTAGTAATTGCGTACTCAGATCCACACTTGCGGTAGTACCCGAAGGAACACCACCACCATTAGGTTTGTCGGGTTCTGGGGCATCACTCTTTTTACCGCAAGCAGAAAAGCAAGCGCCGGTGCAAACCATGGCAACACCCAGCCCCAATGATTTGATAAATTCGTTACGTTCCATAATTGTTTAGGTTTTTATTTTTGGTTGAATTTGATCTACTTTGCTTTCTTCTTATCGAAAGAGAACCTTCGGGCAATACTAAAACCCCAACGGTATTGTCCCTTCAGCCAAGAGGTATTGGTATCGGTAATAAATTGCGATTCCTGTATGGCCGTGGCATTGGTGAAATTAAGGTGGAAAATATGACCGCCAGTTTCAAACTCCAGTCCGGCACCAAGTGTCTTATAATATTGCGTTCCCAAGGTGTTTTCGAGGTAGGCTTTTTTATCTTTATCTCTGAATGGAATGGTATAATCGGCAACAAAAGCCATCCGTTTAGTGATCTTAATACGCCCACCAACAGACAGTGCAAGCATATCGTTCTGATCTCCAAAAACAGTAAAGTTGCGGTGTACGTACGATGGCATGACCAGCATCGAGAAGTTCGAATTAAATTTACGGGCAATTACCGCTTGCACCACATAGGTCAAACGATCTTGAAATTTGCTGTAAGCATTCACCGCTGTCGGATCAGTTGAAGCTTTTACGGCTGCAATGGTTGTACTGCCAAACAATGTTACCGCTACGGGTACTTTTTCATCATCTGTTTGTTCCAGTAACCGATATTTTAAGTTTCCTTCATACAATTGTGTTACAACTCCGGCGCCTTTTGCCCTGGCTAAGCCTACAGAAAGTTTATCGCTGATTCCATATTCAAAACCAATGCGGATGTCGGTAGATTGATCCAGACCGAAAAAGTTTTTAATTCCGCCACCAGATCCGGCAATGTCTCCAAACCGGTGATCTACCCTGAAATCCATCTCATTTTTGTAAATGGTTTCATTGGTTTGTATGTTAATGAGTTTGGTTGCTTTAAATGTGGCCTTTACATTCTTTTTTTCTACAGGCATCTGCAATGCATTTTCGAGCGAATCCTGTGCAGAAGCAACTATTGGTAAACAAAGGGCAAACAAGTATAAAAGTGATTTTAGATGATATTTCATAAGGTTTTATTTTTTAGGTTGATAAGTAGCCGTCATTTTTACCTGTATGGTTTCGGCAATTTGTTTGAAAACAATTGTTGGGATTTTGATGTCGTGATCAGCAAGCTTTACGTTAAAAGCTGAAGTGGCCTTTATTTCATCAGTTGTAATCACCAGTGAACCTTTGGCTTGATATTCTTTGCTAACCCCATGGATCTGTAGATTGCCTTTCACCGTGATCGGATAGGTTCCAGGTTTCGAAAAATCAATCTGTTCTATAATTTTTCCTTTAAAATCTGAAGTCGGATATTTGTCGCTTTCGATATAATTCTCGTTAAAATGTTCTTGCATCAGTTTTTTCTTAAACTGATAAGAAGTATTGTTGACCTTGAAAATGATATCGTTGGTTTTGATATTGAGAGCCGAAGCCCCTGTTTTGCTCTGTGCATCTATATCCTCTACAGGTGTCGAAGAAAAAAATGAAGAATTTACGCTTTTACTTACCCATATCTGTGCTTTTACGCCTGTGCATAAAAACAAGGCTATTAAGGTGAAAAATAGTCTTTGCATTGGTGTATTTATTTAAATTTTTAGTGGAACCATTTGGATTTAGCGTTAATTTTTATTGATTATTCTGGCATACCTTTATCAAACCATGCTTTTAACAGTGCCTTATCGCTCTCCGATATGGTATTATTGCCTTTAGGCATTGTTTTGGTAACAAATATGGCATTGTTTACACGCACCTCTTTTGCTGATGAAATGCCATTAAAAAGCCAGAAACCCTTCGCACCACCATTAGCACCATGGCAACCTCCACATTTGGTTTGAAACAATGCTCCGGTAAAATTAGTGTAAGTTACATTTGCTGTAGTTACAGTTGTTGGGCCAGTAGGTGGTGGAGTTTCAGGTTTTAATTCCTCTGCTTGTTTTTTAGAGCAGGCAAAAAGCAGGGCAGTAATTGCGGCGAATAAAAAGATTGAATTTTGTTTTTTCATAGGTATTTAGTTAAGATTAAAATTAGTGGTAGATTCATTTCTATCATCTCTGATTGTTGGGCAGTGCAATTGAAATTTTTGCGGCAATAGCCGCATTGTTTTTTGCTTTTATCGATAGGCATAACATAATCAGAAATGCCGCAAATATAATTGCGATAACTTGTTTTTTTGCAACCATATCCGAATTTTTTAAGATTTATGTTTTGTTTATTTGAAAACTATCGCTGTTTTTGTAATAACCATAGGTTTTTAAATAATTTTTATTGAAATCTTAGTCGTTACGTGCACTTTTTGCAATTGGTTGCCTGCAATAAAAAAAAATACAAAAAAAATCCGCCCCGATTTTAAATCGGGGCGGATTTCGAGATAAATTGTATCTAAAACCTAATTAAAATCTTCGGCTTTTAATGGAGGATTAATTTTAATGTCTTTAATTACAACTGAAAACTCCTGAGAACCTTGTGGGGTTGCCGCCGATTGAGTTAAGGTAAACGGAAATAATACATCGCCAACTTTCTTGTAGTTCGAATATTCTGTAGATTGACTAATTTCAGCCCCACCTTTGGTCGTGGTACTTTCATCTTTTAAAAGTAAACCCGATTTGGTATCGTAGTATTCAGTTTTCTTTTTGCCCGATGGTGAAATGATATTCAATTTAAATGCATCAGCAGTACCTACCTTTGCAGTTCCGGCCGCTTCAATTTTCGTTCCATCAGTTGCGTAGTAAATTTGACTACCGTAACCTTTATCATCTTTCTTTTCAGCCAGGTCATCGCCAGTTAATTCAGCCTTTTGGCCCATTTGCATCGCATAGCCCGTTTTGCCATTATAAACCTGTTTCATCACGGTTTGGCCGCCCATAGAAATCTCCACGCTGCTTAAGTTAGGCGCCATGTTTTTAATGGTAACCGTAAGCTTTTGACCTTGCATTTCCATTTCGCCACTTTGCTGTAATGAAGTAATTTTTTTAATGGCTTCTTCACCGCCAATGGCTTTAATGTAGTTTTTGATAATTTCTGCAGGAGCAGCTGTTGGTACAGCAGTAGCTTCGGTTGCTTTAACCGCATTCGCATAGTTATCATAAGCCTGTGTTTTAAAACCTACCTTAGTTAAGCCTGCCGCAAACGCATCAGTTTTACCCACAATAACAATGCGAGTATTATCGTGGTTAAAGTATTTTTTGGTTACCCTTAAAATATCATCGGTTGTTACGGCATTAATCTTTTGTAAATAAGTGCGGTAAAAATCCTTTGGTAAGTTATTAATTAAGATATTACTCGCAAAACCTGCAGTTCGTGCCGGATTTTCTAAGCCTAATGCAAACGATCCGTTGAAAAGATTTTTCGCGTTCTGTAATTCATCAGCAGTTACCTTTGTAGTGCGGATCGTGTTAATTTCTCTTAAAAATTCCACCACTGCACTGTCAACTTTTTCGTTTCTAACGGCTGCATTGGCCGAAAATTTAGATTGGAAACGGCCTGAGCCTGTGCTTGAATATGCACCATAAGTAAAGCCATGTTTCTCGCGGAGGTTATCAAATAATCTCGATTCAGAGCCACCACCTAAAATCTGGTTTGCCAATAAAATCGGGAAATAATCTGGGCTGCTCATTGGCAGGTCGATTAAGTTCACAACTGTAATTTCAGATTGAACAGCATTGCTCACATTAATGATGTCAACTTCTGTTTTGGCAGGATTAGCAACTTTAGTAAGTACTGGTAAAGTTAAGGCAGTTCCTTTCCAATCGCCAAAGGCTTTCTCTGCCAAAGCTTTTGCTGCTTCTGGTTTAATATCACCTACAAAAGTTAAATAACCTCTAGATGGGGTAATGTATTTCTTATAAGCTGCTTTTACATCGTCTAAAGTAATGCCTGTAATAGAAGCCTCCGTTTCAAACTCTCCATAAGGATGGTTTTTACCATAAGCCAATGCATTTACCACACGTGCTGAAATGGCTTTTGCACTTTTTTCGTTAGATTTTAATCCAGTAATGGTTTGCGATTTTAGTTTTTCGAAAGATTCTGCAGGAAAAGCAGGTTTACGGATACTCTCCGCCATTAAAGCAAATGCCTCAGGAAAATAACGGGTTAAAGCAGAAGTTGAGCCCCCATATGCCCCTGCACTTACATCAGCACCAAGCTGATCTACCGCTTCGTCAAATTGTGCTTTTGTTTTAGCTGTGGTTCCCTCGTTCAGCATACTGCCCATCAAGCCTACTACACCTGCTTTAGCACCTTCAGTAATGGGACCTGCATCGATACTATAACTTGCTGCTACTTTTGGTAGTTTATGGTTTTCTACCACCAAAACAGTTATGCCATTCGCTAATTTATAAATCACAGGATCGCCAACGGTAATAATGGGTGCCGGACCTGGTTTTGGTTTGTGGCTTCGATCTATTGTTTGTGCTGAAATACCTTGAGCCAATAAGGAAACTGCAGCTATAATGAATAATTTCTTCATGTTTTTAATAATTAAAATGAAAAAGCGATCAGCTTATTTCTTAGGTAAGTAATACAATACAACTCTTTGGTTTTTGTTCAGGTATTTTTTAGCAACGTCTCTGATCTCCTCGCGGGTGATTGATCTGATTACCTCTAATTCCTTATTGATATCGTTTGTATCCTTATCATGGAAAGTATAACCATCGGCCAGGTTTTCGGCAACACCCAACATTTTACTGTTTGCACTTACGTAGTTGTTTTCGAATTTATTCTGCAGTTTTTTATAATCACTTTCGCTAATCAAATCGGTTTGAAGACGTAAAACTTCTTCATCAATATCTTTTAATAAATCGTTAAGCGGTGTATTTTTATTGGGTAAAGCTAAGGTGATATAAGCGCCATAATCTTCAAGCGAATAGTTAAAAGCAGCAACCTGCAGGGCAGTTTTCTTTTGATCGACCATTTTAGTGCTTAATCTCGAGCTTCCGCCTTCTGATAAAATAGAGCTGATCATACCTAAAACCTTGCTTTCTCTACTCTTCATTCCCGGTACGCGGTAAGCCGCGAAGATGGCCGGGATCTGAATGTTGGCATCATAAGCAGTATCGATAATTTCTTTGGTAATTTCTGGTAATTTGAATTCTTGACGAACAATTGGTGCACCTTTAGGTACTTCGGCAAAGTATGATTTTACTAAAGCTTTGGTCTTCTCTATATCTAAATCGCCGGCAATGGTTAAAACCGCATTGTTAGGCACATAATACTTTTTAAAGAAAGCAATAAACTCGCTCAATTTTGCTGCATCTAAGTGCTCCATTGAACCAATTGGCTGCCAACGGTAAGGATGCCCATCAAACAAATGAGCGAAAATTTTCTCTGTAAATTTTCCGTAAGGAGAGTTGTCTATACGTAAACGTTTCTCTTCTTTTACTACTTCATTTTGTGTTTTTACCCCACCTTCGTTAATTACCGGGTGTAACATTCTTTCGCTTTCCAGCCATAAACCCAGTTCCAATTGGTTTGATGGAAAAAGTTCATAATAAAAAGTACGGTCTTGAGAAGTATTGGCATTGTTCTGGCCGCCGTTACTACTCACTAATTTCATAAATTCACCTTTTTTGATATTATCCGAACCTTCGAATAATAAGTGTTCGAAAAAGTGAGCAAAACCTGTACGCTGGGTTTCTTCATCTTTAGAACCAACATGATACATTACCGAAACGGCAACTACTGGAGCGGTTTTGTCTTGGTGTAGAATGACATGGAGGCCATTGTCAAGGTCAAATTCCGTAAACTGTACTTTTTGGGCAGAAGCACTTAAGCACAGACCGGAAATGGCCAAAGCAAAAAGAATTCTTTTTTTCATAAGTTTATAATTGTTTTTTAATGATTATGAAGCTATCATTAGCATGTTTTTTTGTTATGATGAATAGCATGCTAATGATGGTTTCATTAGTAGTTTTTTTAAATGATTAGAAATAATCAAAGGCGAAAGCGAGCAACTATTTCATTAATAAGTTAATTTGGATTTTTCACTAGCGTGAAGAATAATAAGGATGGCCTAAATTATGGATTTAAACAAAAAAAAGCGAGTATTTACACTCGCTTTTTTTAATATATTTTATCTCCAGGCCTTGTATTGGTTAATTAAGCCGTTGGTTGAGCTATCGTGGCTCGAAATTTTTTCGCTGCCCTCCAGCTCTGGAAGAATTTTTTTGGCCAATTGCTTGCCAAGTTCTACCCCCCACTGGTCGAAACTAAAGATGTTCCAGATAATTCCCTGAACAAATATTTTATGTTCGTAAATGGCAACTAAACTGCCCAAAGTATATGGCGTTACTTTTTTCAATAAGATAGAATTTGTTGGGCGATTGCCTTCAAATACCTTAAACGGCGCAATTTTTTCAATTTCTGAATCTGATTTGCCTTCTTTCTTTAACTCAGCGGTTACTTCTTCTTCGGTTTTACCGTTCATCAAAGCTTCTGTTTGTGCAAAGAAGTTTGACAGTAAAATTGGATGATGATCGCCTAGTGGATTTAAACTCTGTGCCGGAGCAATAAAATCGGCAGGGATAATTCTGGTACCCTGGTGGATTAACTGATAAAAGGCATGCTGGCCATTTGTTCCGGGCTCACCCCAGATAATCGGTCCGGTCTCATAATCAACTTCATTACCGTTCCTATCTACGTGTTTACCATTGCTCTCCATATCTCCCTGTTGGAAATAAGCAGCAAAACGGTGCATATATTGATCGTAAGGTAAAATAACCTGTGTTTCTGCATTGTAGAAATTGATATACCAAACGCCTAACAAACCTAAAATTACAGGCAGGTTGCTTTCAAACTCGGCAGTTTTAAAGTGGTTGTCAGTTGCATGAGCTCCAGCTAACAATTGTTTAAAATTATCGAAGCCTATACTTAGTGAGATGGATAAACCGATAGCGCTCCATAAAGAATAACGACCACCAACCCAATCCCMAAACTCAAACATGTTCTCTGTATCGATGCCAAAAGCAGAAACGTCTTTAGCATTGGTGGATAATGCGGCAAAGTGTTTGGCAATATCGCTTTCTTTTCCGCCTTTATCCAAAAACCAAGAGCGTGCAGAGTGTGCATTCGTCATGGTTTCTTGTGTAGTAAAAGTTTTTGATGCGACTAAGAATAATGTTGTCTCGGCATTTAAATCTGCTAATGTTTCGGCGATGTGTGTGCCATCAATATTCGAAACAAAGTGAATGTTTAAGTGGTTTTTATAATGTTTTAGTGCCTCGGTAACCATAACCGGACCTAAATCTGACCCACCGATACCAATATTAACCACATCAGTAATGGCCTTGTCTGTATAACCTTTCCATTCGCCGCTAATGATGCTGTTGCTGAATTTCTCCATTTTAGCCAGTACTGCATTTACTTCCGGCATCACATCTTTACCGTCAACTAAAATTGGCGTATTGCTTAAATTACGTAAGGCAATATGAAGTACCGAACGGTCTTCCGTTTCATTAATTTTATCGCCGTTGTACATTGATTTTATAGCTTCATCCAATTTACACTCACGGGCCAATTGAATCAATAGTGCTAATGTTTCATCGCTGATGCGGTTCTTGCTATAATCTAGTAGAATATCTTCAAAAAAAACAGAAAACTTATTGAAACGATCTGCATCCTCAGCAAAAAGATCTTTAATGCTTTTTTGGTTAATATCTATAAAATGATCGGCTAAATACTTGTAGGCCTCAGTTTCTGTGAAATTTACTTTAGGTAACATAATCTTTGTTTTTTTGTAAAAGTAATAAAGCAAAAATTTAAAATGGTCTTTTTAATGTTCTAAATGAATAAGAATTTTTAATGTCGATTAAACATAGTAACTTTAATACACCATCCCTGTTAGTTCATCAATTATTTTAACCTTAAATTCTACATGATGTTAGAAAACTTAAATGAAATGGTGCGTGAAAACGTCCAGGAAAGCGTTGTAAACAACACTGCCATTCCGAACGAACAAAATGAAGCAGTAATCCAGGCTGCATCGGGTTCTATCTTCGATACGCTGAAAGATCAGGTATCATCAGGTAATATTGGTGCATTAACCGATATATTTAACGGTAATAAAGCAGAAGGTACCCAGGTTGCTGAGCAGGCTTCGGGGAATTTTATCGATAAATTAAGTGGCTTGGGCATTAATGCTGATACGGCGAAATCTTTGGCAGCAAGCATTATTCCGGGCCTGATTGCCAAGTTTACCCAAAAAACAAACGACCCGAACGATAGCTCCTTTAACATTAAAGATGTTTTGGGAAGTTTGGGTGGTGATGATGGTAAATTTGACGTAAGTGATGTAATTGGAATGTTTAATGGCGGTGGGCAGGCGCAGCAGCCCGGCCAAGCGGGAGGTGGCGGCATTATGGATAAGCTGAAGGGAATGTTTAATTAAGCATTTACTGATTTTTAGGATTCATTTCCTTCAGATCTACCTGTAAAAATATATACTTGAGAAGAGTTGTCAACTTTTAATAGCAAACCTGCCCATTAAAGTTGACAACCCTAAAGTCCATTCTGGAAACCTTTGCGTCGATGCCTGCAGAAATCTGTTGTTATCTGTTCAGGTAAGACCAAATCCCATCTCTCCTTAAAATTGTTTAGCTTAGGGCACCTAAACTAAATAATTCATTTATGAAGAAAATATTCCTGACTGGTTTTTCGCTACTGGCATTAAATTCTTTCGCCCAAAAATCAGATTTAAGACCATTGGTTTCGAAAAAGGCCGATGCCATCGAACAAAAAGTAATTACCTGGAGGCGCGATTTTCACGAACATCCTGAATTGGGAAATACTGAAGTAAGAACAGCTGGTATTATTGCAAAACATTTAGAATCTTTAGGTATTCAAGTAAAAACAGGCGTTGCCAAAACAGGCGTAGTTGGTGTGCTAAAAGGAGGGAAGCCCGGACCAGTAGTTGCTTTGCGTGCCGATATGGATGGTTTGCCTGTTACCGAGCGGGTAGACGTTCCATTTGCCTCGAAAGTGAAAACACAATATAACGGACAAGAGGTTGGCGTAATGCATGCCTGTGGACATGATAGTCATGTGGCTATTTTAATGGGTGTAGCGGAAGTGCTGGCTTCTATGCAAAAAGATATTCAAGGGACGGTGAAATTTATATTTCAGCCCGCTGAGGAAGGTGTGCCTGCTGGAGATGAAGGCGGGGCAGCGTTAATGATTAAGGAGGGCGTACTCGAAAACCCTAAAGTTGATGTGATTTTCGGTTTACACATCAATTCTCAAACTGAAGTTGGCGATGTAACTTATCGCCCGGGAGGTACAATGGCTGCAGTAAACGATATGAAGATTACAGTTACCGGCCGCCAGGCACATGGGGCTTATCCATGGAGCAGTATCGATCCGGTTGTGGTTTCGGCCCAGATTATTAATAGCCTGCAAACGATAGTAAGTAGGAATTTAAATGTGACCGAAAACCCGGGTGTAGTTACCATTGGCGCCATTAATGGCGGTGTACGGTCGAATATTATTCCCGAAAAGGTAGAAATGTTAGGTACAGTACGCAACTTTAGTAAGGAAGATGAGGCCATGTTTATCGAAAGGATTAAAACCATTGTAACCAAAACGGCCGAGGCAGGTGGAGCTACAGCTGAAGYCAAAATCCCCTATAGCAACCATTATCCGGTTACTTTTAATAATATTGCGCTAACCGAAAAGATGTTGCCAAGCATGGAGTCGACGGCAGGTAAGGATCACGTGAAATTAAAACCACCAGTTACAGGCGCAGAAGATTTCTCCTTCTTTCAGGAAAAAGTACCAGGTTTATTTGTGTTTTTAGGAGGGATGCCAAAAGGTAAAGATCCTTTAAAAGCAGCATCGCACCACACACC
>NZ_JBFTQI010000064.1:0-12876 GCF_056398925.1 Pedobacter sp. 01T416_2 | reverse complement strand
CCTGCAATGTAATCTACAATTTTCTCTGAGATTAAACGGATGTTCCTGCCTAGCGGCGTAATGTTGTCCCTTCCTCCTGTTTTGTCGATGATTTTAAAAGCCGCCAGCTGTAAATCATTTAGTAAAACACTAAAAGATTCATAATATCTAATCAGGGCTGGATGACTTGTTATAGTTGAGCTGGGCGGTATATAACTGCTGTTTATTGATAACCTGCCATTTTCGTAGTAAACCTGCCCGATGGTTAAGAAATAGCTATCTGCAGTTTGCGAACCCACCTCGCTCTCCGGTAAAACCGCAATAGCATAACTTTTGGCAAGTTCAGGGTAACGGATCGGGTTTTCTTCAGGATTTGGTGTGCCCGTTGGTACACGGTTAAACGGACTTACCACTAATAAAATCACATAGTTTCGCGGTTCCGACTGGCCAAAATAATGGTTGTGTACCAGTGTATCCATATTATCCGATTGTACAATATCAATGTGGCAGCCTTCAGGAGTAATCGCATTACAATATCTAACCCTTACCTCGATATGGTTGGTTGCTTTTTCGATAATTTCGATATCGTGCGAACTTTTATAGCCTGCAAAAGGCGGTAAAAATCCGTAATTACTATTATTTAGGTGTAGAGAGGCGGCATCGCGTACAAAGTCCTGCAAATAAAGATCACTTAATGTAAAATGATCACTGGAAAGTTTCATGCCATTAATCCAGTTAATGGATTTATATTTTAGCGGCTTTATCATGGTAGATGTTTTTAATTATAGATTAGATAAAGATAGCACTTTCTCCAACTTCATTGGGTTTGTTTGCGTTTTCAGATACCCGTTTAGCGTAAATCGTCATTTTTTCGGTAATGCCATTTTCGATAATGTCGAGATCAGGATCGATGAAAATATTGCGTTTAAAAAAAGAAGTTTTGATAAAGAAAATCCATTTATAATTTTCCATATCGTCGCCCCTGAATTCTACAGGGCTTTTGGCAAATTTTAAATTGTAATCATCAATAAACTTGTGGAACCAGATACCGAAGTTCATGTTCTCTACAGCTTTTACCTTTACCTTTAAAGGTTCGGGATCGCTGCTTTTTTTGTAAAGCTCCAGCTCCAGTACCAATAAACGGTTAAAATCTACATGGTCCATGTTGATGTCCAAAGGAGTATCAGGATATTTCCAGATCTTGTAGATTTCTGAAGGGATACCAAGCAGTGAAACATAAGCCCACCAAAAAATAAGTGGAACAAAAAAGCAGGTGATACTGCCAGCACCAAACCACCCAAAATTTACCGAGCTTAACCAGTTAAAGGCAAGCTGATATAAATAAACAGCTAAAATGGCCGAAATTAAAGTAGCGAAAAAGATAAAAACCTTGCGCTCCAGTACATCTTTAGGGTAGTATTTGGTTAACAGATAAACGAAAACCGTGCCCATCAAGAGATAAAAAATACAGCAGATAATGTAGCCCCAGGGCATGAAATTAAAGTTTAGGAACCCTAAAAATCCCGGAAGGGCTAAAATAATGCCGATGAGCAGAACACTTACGATAAGTCTTTTGTTATTGAGAAACTGGTTCTTTTTGTTGATGATAGAAAGCACCGCTGTTGATACGATGAAGATCAGCGGGAACAAGAGAAAGCGGATAAAAAATGATTGAACGTCCATTAAATTTTTATAGATGAGATGTATTGCAAATATAGTATCTTTAATATTTGATTATAATCGTTATTTTTTCGGTAATAAAAATTTAACCTATAACAAAAATGAAGCCTTAAAGTTTAATGAAAAAGGAAACTTTGATTAATAACGAACTATTTACAGATTACAAGGCCGTTGCCCACGCTGCCGACCTGATTGAACGTAAGGTAATTGATGCCAATAGGATTGAAATTATCCCATTGGGCCCCGATAAACGTGCTTTTGCAAAAGATATTGAGGATACAACGGCTTATTATTCTGAAAAAAGAAGGCACGAACGCATCCGCATCAGTACCAACCGCGAAGGATTGTATGATATGCTGCCTGAGGGGCTTTTCCACCGTCCGCCAACCGGTAGTGCCGGTATGGACGAGGAATCTATGATTAAAGATATCAGGGATAGGAGAGAGGAAGAAAAGGAAGCCAGGTTATTTTTTACACCCTTTGATACGGAAATTAATTATGTAAGGATCATGACCGAGCTATATGAAAATATGCTCGATAAAAAAACAACCTATTCCGATTTAAGTCAGATTTTTGAATTTGGATGGGATGAGTTTAATTTGCTCAACAAAGAACAAAGCATCATCTGGATGCACCTGCTGCCCGAAATCCAGCAAAAGAGAAATGACATCGGTTTTGTTTCAAAAGTACTTACTGCACTGTTCAACCTGCCACTTACCATTGTGGATGCTACAGCCAATATTGCACCGGTAAAAATTGCTGAAGAAATGCAGATGCAGTTGGGTGGAAGCGCATTGGGGATTGATACCATCATTGGTGATAGCTTTACCCCCGAACACGAAGCTTATAATGTTAATATCGGTCCAACTTCGCCACAGGAACTGGTTAAGTTTATTCCCGGACAAAAAAACAGGGCCATTTTGGATATGGCCATCAGCTATTTAATCCCTGTTGATGCAGAGGTTAACGTAGAACTCCTTACCGCACCCGATTATCAGGAAACAGTATTGAGCGAGGATGGTGAAAGTGCTTATTTAGGGTATACGGTATATCTTTAGTTAATATGAAGCTGTAACAAGCAGCGAGAGTTCGTCATTGCGAGGAGGCTTTTTCAGCCGACGAAGCAATCTTACAACGATCGCTATCCTCGCAATACCTCATTTCGAGCGTAGTGCAACGCAGCCGAGAACCCAAAGGCTCTGCGAAGCAAAATCTGTCTAGATGGATCTCTCCATTTCGCTGCGTTCTGGTCGGAGATGATGGCCTGGTTTGTTAAACTGCATCCTGAATGGAGTCGAAGGATCTCCAATCTGCAATGCTCCGGATATGAAGATGTTTTTTTACTCTTTTCTTGACTCGATCCTCATGCTGAACTTGTTTCAGCATCTTTCATGCTAGATAGACCCTGAAATAAATTCAGGGTGACGAACTGCTTTAGAGGACTGAATAGATAAAAAAGTTACTTTAAATTAAACCGCTTTATAAAACGCTGGCTTTAACAGCATACGGTAATGCACATTCATCGTACTCCTTAGGTTTAATTTCGCTAAAGTTAAACTCAGCAGTTCTTCCCAATCCTGCCCGCTAAGGTTAAGCTGATCTGCAGGTTCGATCAAAATATCAGTGGTCTTAATAAAGCCTGCGTTTGGTTTATTATCCATTATCAAGCCTTTGGCCAGGGTAATGCCCTTTAATTTGTTGCCCAGTTCGTAACGGCAAAAATTGATCACATCAGCCTTCGTAATAATCCGGTCGGCTGTGGTTAAACCATATTTATAAGCCTGCACCCTGTTGGTTGCATTCAATCTCGACCGGCCGCCTTTCGTTTGGCTCAATAAAAAGATACTCTCTGCATTTACCTTATTGTTATCGTATACCACTAAACGGCTTCCGGCATTAATGTGGTTGGCCTCTTCTGCTTGTGTAACCCAGATATCGAGGAATAAAATATCCGCATCATCAATCGGTTTCAGTACAATATAGCTGGGCAGTTCTTTAATGTCTTTAAGCGCCGAGCGGCTTTTTTGTTCAATAAGCGCAATATTCTGTTCCAGATTTTTAAGTATGGTACTTAAAAAATCAGGTCCGTAAGCAGTAAAAGCTGCTTTCTCATCGCGTAAAAGTTCAAAAAGGTAATCTACCAGCTCTTTGGCATTTCTCGTATCAAAACGCTCGGTGCCTCCGTACCGGATCGAGAAAGATCCGTCTCCTTTTTCGTTCTCATTGGTGTAAGGAATCTCATTGTAACTTTTCCCTTTATTATCCTTCAGGTTTTCTACCGCAAGCATCTGATCGAATGATTCCGTTTTAATCGGGATAATATTGTTCATCGTTTTAAGCCGGTGTTTGATCTGGCTTAACCGTTTATTTACCACCGAGAACGCATTGATATAAATATGAAGCTCGTTCAACATTTCCTGGTTTATAGCTGCGGGAAAAATTACTTTAAGCCATTTTACCGAATTATCGATCTGGTTTAAAACAGCCGGCTGGAATAGGTTGGCAAACTCAGGAGGGAGTTCTCTGCTTTCGTCGATATTAAAATCATTAAGATCGCCCAGGGTAATAAACCTGTTGCTGTAAAACTGTAAAACATCTGCTTTAATCAGATTAAGCAATTGTTTGTGCTGAAACGGAGCCTGTACCTTACCCGTTAAAGGCTCATCCATAAAACGTTCTGTATAGGCGGTGAGCTCGTTGTTTTTGTAGAACCATTTCCCCAGCGAGAGCAGATCGTAAGTGTTTTCGGGCACCGAATAATTTTTCCAGTCGAAAAATAAATTCAGTTTATTAAAATCCATCCAGTCTTTAATGCCGTTAAAACCTATGTATACGGTGTTTTTCTCTACAGAAGTGCCCGAAAGGGTATTGTGTATAGGCTGTTTGCCCAATTGTTCTACATTAAAAAGGGTATTTCCGGTAACGATGTATCTTATCGATGCATTATTTAACTTTACGGTATGCAGCGGGCTAAAAAAAATATCGGTTTTCTTGGCCTTATCATTTTCCTGCGGGATATTCTTTTTAAATGCAAACTGCGAATAGATCGAAAGGTAGTCCTGTTGTTCAATCGGCCTGGCGTGCATAATGGCATGGGCCGGTAACGATGAAGTTAAATGATCGGGCGCTAAAATACGGCTGATCTTATCAAAGATCCTGTTCTCTAAATTTTTAACATCATTGGATACATTAAAAAGCTCATTGCTTAATGCCTCAATAATCAGTCTAACAAGTGGATCGAAGTCGTTACTGTCTTTAATATTCCAGAAATCTTCGGCATTTTTTAAAATTCTGTTCCGGATCTCATCTTTTGATGAATAAAAAACTGGTTTCATGTGTAGAATATTTGGGGCGTTTTAGATTAAGTTGATAATGGGCTAAGAAATAAAGCGGTGTTAAAAAAATATTTTTCTCCTGTGGTTTTTATTAGTGCTCTAACGCTAATATCTACCTTTTTTTTAATCTCGGTTATCTTACGTAGGGGGTATACATTTTCTACCTCAGTAATACGTACTTCTACCTCGGTATTATATATCCTAAATTCATAGTCGGTGATGGATTTTAGCAATGATTTGCGGAATTTTTCCTCCCAAATGCTCTCACTCACGATTAACTCAAAGTCGAGATCCCATATTTCACATCCAAAATCGTTATGGAACCGATGCTCCCCAAAACGGGTAAAAATAATCAGTTCTAGGTGGTTCGAAATCGATTTTCCGAGGTCAGTTGGCTGAAGGCCAATGCCTGAGAAAACCGACCTAAATCTGAAGGGTTTGTTGTAAAAATTTTCAGACATACACGGTTTGGCTTAAAGTTTGTTAAAAGTAAAAGAAATAATATCGTTTTAATAACCAAACAACAAATATTAAAAATTGTTATAGTACAGTGTTAATTTGAAAAAGTTTGAATGATTTTATGTGAGGGAGATGTCAGATTAATATGATAACCAACGCTATGTGAAACTATTAATGCTCTATGAAACCCATTAATGCCATCGAAATCAGGACTGCTTACACGAGGTTTATTTTAAACTTTGTATTCCTAACGTTTTTCTCTATTCTCTGTATTTATCTTTTTTTTGCCGCATCCGATTATGAGTATACCCTGCTCGATAAAAAGGTAAAGGAAACCGAAAAACTATCTTATCTAAGAAAAGATATCAATACCAATTTCGACCTTATCCTTGTCCGTTTTAAAGAACTTGCCCAATACCGCGATTACAATGCCAACGAAATGAGCAAACAGAGTATCCTTTTGGGCGATATCCAAAGCGCTAACAACAGGATTAAAGACCTTATTTCCAAAAAAGCACAAACCAGCCCGAGTTTTGATCTCTACGCCAAAATAAACAACAATGTTGGTGCAATGGCCGATCTGCAAGATTCGCTTATTAAATCAAGGGGCGATATCCAAAGGTATAAGGAACAGATTAACGATTGCCACCGCGCAAACCAGGCTACGGCAACCAAGATCAGAAACGGACGGTTCGGCCGATAATTAAACGATTATGATAAAATTAAGTATAAAAGAAAGACGCGAACAATTCTTGTTTTTTATAGCGCTGTTTGTTTTTACCGTAGGGCTTTTAAGTTTTGGTATTTTTTATAGTGATAAATCGCGCTACGAAATCTCCAAAGAAGAGCTTGAAGTAAAAATCAGCGAGAACGAAACATTCGAAAGTATGGTAAAAGAAACTTCGCCTACTATTGATACCACTTATAAACAGATAACCCGCTACAACCCAAATGTACAGGCGGTTTTCTTGAAAAACGACATACAGAATTCATTAGGCTCTATCAGGGCTGCGTTTGACCGTAAAGCATCAGACCAGCGCTATAAAATATTTGTTCAAACGGCACAGCTGTACGACAGGTTATTTTACGATAGGCAGGAACAGAACAGAAACATTTCAGATATCGAATTGCATAAACGACAATTGGACGATTGTATTCTCAACAGGCGACAATTGCAGCAAACCATATCTGCTAGATAAATACCTCAAAAACAACCTATAAAAAACGCTACCTATGTCTGACACAAACACCAAGCAAGTTAATTCAAATTCGCAGGGCTATGTTATTCTCTACATCCTATTAGCTGTATTGCTCTTAACTGGTCTTATTTTCCTATTTAAAAGTTCATTGTTCGAAAAAAGGACAATTGATGCGCGGATCTTAAAAGATGAAATTTATTTAAACGAAAGTCTGGTTTTTACCGATAATACACCAAAAGCCACAAAATGGTTATGGGAATTCGGAAACGGCGAAAAAGCCACCACAAAAACCGGTTCTTATCACTACACAAAGCCCGACACTTACATTGTGCGTTTAACCGTTGATGGCGAACTCCGTCAGGAATTTCCGGTTACCGTACGCGATACCGTTCATACACCGGTTGTAGATAGTGTATTAACCATTAGCGGCCCGACCGCGGGTTTGGTTAATGAAGAAATCAGGCTCGAAGGAGACKGGGAGGGAAAAGATTTCGAATGGTCGTTCGGCGAAACTGGGCGAGTAGATGTTAAAGGAAAAACTGCTTTATACACCTACCGTGCCCCAGGGAAATATGTGGTACGCCTGCGCTCGGATAAAAGCCGTAAACCCGCTTTCCTAAACATTTTGATCACTGATCCAAATGCCGAAATCGTTGAAGATATTGTTGCCCCTGGTGATGGCGAACGTAAAACCATCGATGATATCAGGGCCCGTTTACAGGCCATTGCCAATGGTGCCGATTTTAACTCTAACTATTACTACCTCGTTAACAAATACATGTGCGGTAACGAAAAAGTAACGGTAAATGTAGAAATGAATGGTAAGAAAAAACAGACCGATATTTATTCATACTGCATGGGACTCACCTTTGGGGGCGAAATAGCCGTTGATGAAGCGCAGCTAACCATTAAGCCAAATTCTACCTGTGCCAGCTTGGTAAACATTAAGCAACATTCGGGAACGGTCCAACCTGCGGCAACAACTGCTGATGCTCCGGCCAAAACAAGATAAATTAACCGCTCACCTAATTTTAAAGCTCATCTACAGATTATGAAAAAATACTATGCCTTAACCCTCCTTTTTATAGGAATATCGTTTGCCTACGCACAATCGCCGGCATCCTTTGGCAAAAGAGTAAAATACATGCCTAAATCTTACGAAAGGCCTTCAGAAAATATAAACGTAATGGACAATACCAGTAGCAGCAGTTTGCCATGGATTGTTTTTTCAGACCGTGAAGATAATTATACCACTACTGCACCGGGTGGAAGTCTGATTATGAAAAAAATCAGCTTTATGGAACCTTTCTATGTTTCAAAAGAAGAAAACGGCTACCTGAAACTGATTAAATATAAGGCCGGAATGATCAGGGGCAGAAAAATAAACGATAAAAAAAGTGCCATCAGTTATGGTTGGATCGCAAAATCTAAACTGCTTTTATGGCAACGCGCTTTCTCTAACCAAAAAACAGGTTATGCAGAAAAAGCCATCGGTATCGTAAACGGGAAAAATGCCTTAACCGAACCAAAGTTTTATTTCGATACAACCGATTCTATCCTGGTTTACAATACACCCGAACTTAAAGACCGACGTACAAAAGTAAGGTTGCACGAAATTGCCTATATCTACAAAAAATCAGAAGATGGTAAGAAATATCTGATAGGTTCTGATGACCAGCTGGTTGCAGATACTGCTTTAAAAAGTATTTACGGCTGGGTTTCTGCCGAAGCTGTACACAGCTGGGGCGATCGTTTGTACATTACCTCGGTTAAACCAGGCGATTACGACAGGGATGATTCTACCTCTATAGCCCTCAAAAACGGGATCAATAAAGGAACAACTTTCGTGGTAGATCCCTTATTGCCAAGGGAAAACCTGATCCTGCGTAGTGTACCTGTTGTTTCAAACGATGAAGGAGGTAACACGGTAGGTATCGCTGCAGATGTTTACAATAAAAAAGACAATAAAATATTAACCATTAACGGTTCTGCGCTTTCTTATCAGGACTACCTGAACCTCCGTAAAAATAAAACCAAGGTAAATGTTGTTTTTGTTGTGGACGGTGGTAGCCCAATGACCAAATATTTTTCTGGAATGACCAATACCATCGCTTCTTTCGAAAATATTATGGGCGATTTTGGTAAAGGAACAAAAGTGAACTTTGGTGGTGTAGTATACCGTGGTGAAAGTGGTTGCGCTTTAAAAGGTATTTTCGTAAGCCCGATCCAAGACGATTACAGGCAGTTGATGACCTTCCTTTCAAATCAGGCTAAAAACACTGTTAGGTGTAATGGAGAAGTAAGCGAAGAGCCTGTTTTTCAAGCGATAAAAACCGGATTGGGCTTATTTAAAGCAAAAAAGAACGAAACCAATTTAATTATTTTAGTTGGCAGTACCGGAAATACCGGCGGAACCAACAATTACCTGATTAACGAATTAAGTGAGCAGGTTGCACAGGCCGATGCCCGTATTTTAGCCTTACAGGTGTATAGCGATTTCAATCAGTCATTTAACGATTTTGTAATCCAGTCGCGTAAACTTGTTTCCGAATCGGCTATCCGCGCTGCCGAGTATAGAAAAAACACCATGGTAAAAGGCGAGGGTTTAAAAAGTTTCCAGCCTTATAATACCAGTTTACAGGATTCTATCTCTTACTATTTAGATTACCCTAAAAACAGTTTAATCCAGGGTGGGGTAGTTTTCCCGACAAAAGGTTCGGTAAATTCCAACCAGAGCATGACGATTGCTTTACGCCGTTTCGTAAAAGAAACCAACTCCGATATCTATAACCAGATCAGTTCGTTGGATAGTGCTTTCCGTTTAACAGGCATATCGCGTAAAAACCTGACTGCCGATGTAGAAGGTTTATTGCCGGAACCCGTTGGCGCGGAAGTTGCAGACCGCATGCCGCACAATGCGTTTAAATATTATAGCACTGCAAATCTGTCGGTTGATGCAGTGAAAAACAACCCCTCAACATTACAATATGCCATCGTTTTAAATAACATGGAGTACAAGCAGATTGTAGATGTGTTTTCGATGATGTTGGGACAGAATTTGCAGGCCGATCAGTCTTCTTTCAGGAGTAAACTTGTTAAAAATTATGTGAAAATGCCAAAACAGATGCTGGGTATTAAAGAGTCATCGGGCAACATAAAGCGTTTAACCTTGGCTAACTACATTAAATTGGTAACTGGCTTGCCTTTGAACAACAAATTTTTAGAGAAATATACGGTAGGCGATTTAAAGAACAGTTCTAAAATGCCACTCGAAGCGTTCGAAAGCTACATTAAATTATTAAATCAATCGGTTCAGCAGATTAAAAGGGCTACTCAGATTGAGCAGCAGTTTATTTCGAACGGCAAAATATATTACTACATCACCGAAAATAATTTTAACCCGGCAGTATTGCCTACAACCAACTAAGGGATATGGCAGTTACAAATTTAAGCGAATCGGTCAAAACAGCCCTGCATATTGCACAGTCTTTAGCTAAAGAGTACAGAAACGAGATTTTTACTGCAGCTCACCTGCTCAAAGGCCTGATGCATAAAGATGTTGGCCTGCGCTCGTTCATTACCTCTATTGGTAAAGATGAAGAATACATTAGCGAATGGGCTGAAGTGCGGATTGACGAACAGGCAAAATCGGCGAGTTTTACGGATACCGTAAGCGGTGCGCCAGAGATTGCAGTGATTTTTGAAGAGGCCGATAATGTACGCATTAAACTGGGGTTGGACTTAATTACCCCGGTATGTGTATTAACCGCATTGGCAAAACCGGGTATCGGTTTTCAGCCCGATCAGCTAAAATCGTTCCCGATTAAAGAACGTGAAATCCTGGATCTGTATGTAAAAGATGAAGAAATTTCGAGGGTGGTTTCGCCTGATAAAACAAGCGCTGGTACTGAAAGCAAAAGCACAGGCAATGCCCTGTATAAATACTGTATAGATAGATTACAGATGGTGCGCGATGGTAAAACCGACCCTATTATCGGCCGTGATAAAGAAACCAGGCAGATGATGGAAATCCTTTGCCGCCGCACCAAACCAAATGTAATCTTAACCGGTGATGCCGGCGTAGGTAAAACCGCTTTGGTTGATGGTTTTGCCATTGATATCGTAAACCAGAATGTACCCGAGAGTTTAAAACCCGTGCAGCTTTTTGAGCTCGATTTAGGTTCATTAATTGCAGGTGCCTCTTACAAGGGTGAAATAGAAGACCGTTTAAAAAACATCATCAAAGAAATCAAGCAGTTTGAAAAGGCTGTGCTGTTTATTGATGAAATCCACACTTTATTGGATAGTAAAGGACCGTTGGGTGCGGGCATAGGTAATTTGCTGAAACCAGAACTGGCCCGTGGCGAAATTACGGTTATCGGTGCCACAACCATTGATGAGTACCGCAAAATTATCGAGCCTGAGCAGGCTTTCAGCAGACGTTTTGAAGTGTTGCAGGTAAATGAGCCAAACGAAGAAAGCACCATTAAAATGCTGCAGAAACTGGCCGTAAAATACGAAGAGCACCATACCTTAACCATCGAACCCGATGCTTTGGGCGAATGTGTGCGCCTGGCCAAACGTTACATGAAAGATAGAAGGCTCCCTGATTCTGCATTCGACCTGCTCGACCGTACAATGGCCGCCATGAAAATGATGAACGATACCTCTGATCAGGTAATCGAAAGTTTGGAAACCGATCTGGAAGCTTTAAATGCCAATACCGAAGAACCGGAAGCAGAGAAATTTGCTGATTATAAATGGCTTTTCTCTTTGCTTCAGAATAAATTAAGTCCGGTTTTACTGGGTCACTTAACCGATGAAACACAGACTGACGCGTTCGAAACCGCCGATGAATATCAGGGTTATATTACCAAAAGCTTACAGGAATTAAAAAAATATGCTGCTGACAAGAGCGATCGCATCAGCAAACAGGATATTGCTTCTATAGTGGCCTACAAAACAGGTATCCCAATGGGTAAACTGCAGGCCGGTGAAAAGGAAAAATTGCTCAATATGGAAGCTTACCTTAAAAAACGTGTGGTAGGGCAGGATCAGGCTTTAAAAGCTGTTTCAGATGCCATACTCGAATCGCGCAGTGGATTGAATAAAAAAGGCCAGCCAATAGGATCCTTCTTTTTACTAGGGCCAACAGGAACCGGTAAAACAGAACTGGCCAAATCAATCGCCGAATTTTTATTCAATGACGAAAAAGCGATGATCCGCTTCGATATGTCCGAATTTAAGGAAGAACACAGTGCCGCCCTACTTTATGGCGCGCCTCCAGGATATGTAGGTTACGAAGAAGGTGGTTTATTGGTGAATAAAATCAGGCAACAGCCTTATTCTGTACTGCTTTTTGATGAAATTGAAAAAGCGCACCCTTCCGTTTTCGATACCTTTTTACAGATCCTGGACGAAGGCCACATGCACGACCGTTTAGGAAAAGAGGGCGATTTTAGCAACTCACTGATTCTTTTTACCTCGAACATCGGTAGTGAATGGATTGCCGAACAGATCGGAAAAGGTGTAATTCCTGCTTCAAATCAGTTAATGGAGGTTATGGCCGGCCATTTTCGCCCCGAATTTTTAGCCAGGATCTCCGAAATTGTTCCTTTTGCGCCGATAAACGAAAGTAATGTGGTGCGTATTTTCGAAATCCAGTTAAGCAGTTTGGTACAATCGCTCAATAAAATGGGTATCGATTTTGAAATTGCAGAAGATGCCAAAAAAATGATCGCTTTAGATGGTTTTACACCAAAATACGGTGCAAGGCAGCTATCGGCGGTTATCAGAAATCTTTTACGCAGGCCAATCTCGAAATACATCATTTCTGGTGAACTAAAAAAAGGATCGAAGGTTGTGGTAAGCAAGCATGCAGCCGAAGATAAACTCGAATGGAATATTATTCAGCCAGAAACCGTAACATTGGAACAAAAATTGAGTTAAAACGTTAACTATTATATTATTAGAAAAAAAAGTAATCGTAAACCTAAATCAACATACTATGTTTAATTATGAAATTGGTGGTAACGAGCGAAAAATTGACACCTCAGAAGCTTTCGCAGAAATTGCCCACAACAAAACACTTTTTGTACAGAAACTTACCGATAACGATCCGATAAAACCCGAAAAAGTAGAGGGATTAAAAACGGTGAAAGATGTATTCGAACATTATAAACCAAATGTGAAGGTGGCTTTTGAAAAGCAGGATGGATCTACAG
>NZ_JBFTQI010000063.1:0-12937 GCF_056398925.1 Pedobacter sp. 01T416_2 | reverse complement strand
GCCTTAAAGTTTACCTGGGTCATATTGGCATGGATAAATTCCAGATTATCCAGTCTGAGAAATTCCATGGCAACATTTGCATGATGCACCAATTCCTGCCGCTGTTCTACTCCGAAAAACATGGTTGCAGGATGCTGCCTTGCTGCTATGAGACAGAATTTTCCGATGCCACTACCGATATCGAGCACTTTTGAACCTGGAAGGGCAAGAAATTCAGCAGACTGTTGCACTATACCTATCGGGGTCCATTGTTTTTTGGATATCAGTTGAAAATGCTCGGGATAGAGCCAATCGAATGTTTGATCGTCCTCGAAAATTTTATTTATCATGTTCACGCCTTAATCTTAATTGGTTCCGACAGATAGCGATACAAGGCTATTGCCAAATCTACATTTCAAGCTCCTGGGTTAAGTATAAGCTAAAACGCCCTCACCATCTATCTTGATTGTTTTAATTTTCCGAGCCATCGGGATTCTATGATCTGCGTTAGCCGGCCTAACAGGCCAGGCTCAATCTGCATACATCCCTCAACAACCTGCTGCCTCCATACACGCTCCTGATCAAGGATCAGTTTATGGTTCTTTCCTTCAAGAAGTATATCAACCGAAATCTCCTTTTCCAGCAACAACGAAGTCACATATGAAATAACATATAATGTATAGACTTTGTGACCATAGGATACCGGTAATGGAATTCCAATCATTTGCTTAATTCTTTTTATCTGGAAGACCACCACATATCTCAATACGATAAACTGTCCATACAGTTGCGCAGGTACCCCTAGGTATTTCTTCCAAATAGCTGTTTAAAAACAGTACTTCTTTTATTGATGTTCTCCTCCTTTAAAACGCACTGTTGACCGACCGATAAGACAACAATGGGAAGAAGGTTATTTATCGAACCCGCCCAGAGATACTTCCATTCATGGCCATACAGGTCCTTTAACAAAACCGAAAACAAAATTATAGGGTAATAAGCTATTTTTTCCGACAAAATATCATGGAGAAAAATGATAATTATCAGTTTGACTGTGCAATGTAAATTCAATATATTTTTGCCCAGTCGCCTCCAGCTGTGTTGGCAGTTAATCTAGGGATGTGGTCCGATCTTCCTTTTCACCGCGCTTGCGGTCCTGTTATAATACCTTTTGGCCCTGACCCTGAATACATCATAAAGCAATACGGAAACAAGAATTGCAAGCGGGGCAAAAAAAGAAGGGAATCCAAAATGTTTGAAAAGATAAGCTCCTGCAATTGCCCCTGCCATGAAGAAAAAAATAATAGCAAGCCGAAGCCTGATCTTCGATTTTACAGTCTTGCATTCCAGACCTTCATTACGCAGTACCTGTGCCAGTTCTATCCCCAGATCCGTAAAAGTACCCGTCAGATGGGTAGTCCTTACGACAGAGCCGGACACCATGGACACCAGTGAATTCTGCATCCCCATGGCAAAAAGAAGACTTCCGGCAAACAACTCCTTTGAGAGAAGCGTTCCATTGTAGCTTCCCCCGAAAAATGCTGAAAACAGCAATACACCGATCTCGATGAGAATGGGAATTGAGTAAGAGTAACGTTGGTTATGACCTGTAAAGGACAAGATCAGACCTGAAATAAATGCACCACCAAGAAAAAGCATCATCCATAGGGCGATAACCCGCGCTGTGTCCCAATCCTGAAAGGCTATCCTTTCAGCAAAAAGTGCAGCATGTCCTGTTACGTTTGTGGTAAGAATGCTAAATCCAAGATAGCCTTCAGCATTGACAAAACCAGCAGTCATGCCTAACAGGCTTGCCAATCTGAGATTATGCCCATATGTCCTTTTTGGTCCTAAGTGTCTAAGCATTATAATGAAATCTGATCGCGCCCAAATAAATTACGCTCCATGATATGCCCCTAAAGAGAAGTGATATGGCCGGTTTAAAATCATAAATGGCAAAACCTTCTAGGACAGGAAAGCAATTTAAAGCAAGGCCATAAAACTGTCGCCCAAAGTTCCAAATAAATCCAGTCGAATGAATCTGATAAATATCAGTATTCAAGATGATTTCTTACCATGAAGGGGAGCATACATTTCCGATAGCTTTGCAAAGATTGAAAACCGTCTGCTACTGATCAAATTTTCTGAACAGCAATTAACTCCTGGAAAGCGACAAATTACTTTGCCGCTTTTTTTTGCGCAAAACAATTCCTTTTACCTTAATTGCCCTCCAGCCCGTAGCATCTTTGGTAATTCAGCATCGAATTACGGAAGATCTGCATGGCATTCCCCTTTATCTCCTGATTATCAAAAGCCCCATAGACAGTATCGAACTCAAGGTCTGCCGTCCTTTCAAAGAAGACATGGAATTCATCCCTGCCAAGAAGGATCTGATTGGGATAGCTATACATCACGCCGAGATGCTTTCTACTTCGGGATACATAAAGGCTATCACCGCACAAAACACTACCACCAGCAAATGCCATAACCACTATATCAGATGAAAAAACTAAGCAAAAAAGAGCTGCGTATCCATGCGTTTTGCTGGAGCATTTACATTTTCATGGAAGTTGTCCTTGCCTGGGCGATGACTGGAAAATTCAGCAATCCGCTGCACTATTTCTTTTTCTATGTACTTAATATCGGTATGTTCTATTTTCACTCCTTATGGATCATGCCGATATTGTACAGCAGCACCAGTTATCGAAAAGTGAGGTTCAGCCATGGGTTGTTATCTGAAATCCTGCTCTATCTTGGGGCAGCATCACTGATCAATCTGCTGCTGACAGGCCTGGGACAAAGAGCGACAGCACTCGTATTCAACATACGCTATATCGGTGTCACCATCTGGAGGGCAACATTTTTTATCATGTACGGTACCGGCTTTTTCTTCCTTAAAAACTACCTGAAGAAAAAAGATATGGAGATGCAGAAAGCGCTCGAGATCGAACGGCTCAGGCTCCAGCTGATTACAGCCGAAAAAGACTTTCTGCGTTCCCAGATCAATCCGCACCTGCTCTTTAACACCCTTAACTTTATCAAGAATGCTACCCGGCAAAATCCTGGAAATGCACGCAAGGCCATAACAGGCCTCAGCGACCTAATGGAATATGCACTGGAAGACAGTAAAAACGATGTTGTATCCCTAGCCAGAGAGCTTGAACAGGTCGAAAATATGATCCAGCTCAACCAGCTTCGTTTTGAACAACAGCTTAACATGAGCTACATTAAAGAAATCAGTGACGGACAGGCTGAAATTATCCCGATCGTCCTGTTGACCCTCGTAGAAAACATATTCAAACACGGCATATTCAACGATCCAGATTACCCAGCCATTATTGAGGTTCGCAGCTCAAACGGGGAAATCTATTTTGCCACCAGCAATCTGACCAAATATTCAGGAGAGAAAAGGGGCAGCTGTACCGGCCTGAGCAATATCAGCGCCAGACTAGCACCGGCATATCCGGGCAGATRCAGTTTTGAATATGGAATGAACGGGGCTAATTTTGAAACCGAACTAAAGATTTCGCTTCAGTCGATGGCATAAAAGTTCCATGCGATTGTTTTCCATAACAATTATTTTAACTAGATGTATGGATCAAATGTATCGGATTACCGGCAGGCAGACTAGGGGAAATTTCCCGTATTTGTAGTGTAAGTTTTCCCGTTTTTTTCTGGAACTGGCTTACTGATCATAAGAAGACAAGAAAATTTCCGGTGAATTTTTGGCCTCAGAAAACTGATGTATTACCATATGCCATTATAAAACGCCATTGCTGAAACTTTGAGATATTTTATTTATCATTGAGGCTTAAATTTTGTAAATTTAAGAGTGATAATTATTACGAATGGCATCTAATTCCCTTCCCGATGAAAGTGAAATATTGACTAAAATGGCCGAGGGGGATCAATATGCTTTTACTACACTTTACAATTCCTATAGCAAGCAGTTGTTTGCCAAGATTAATCATATGGTCAATGATGAAGAAACTGCAAAGGAACTGCTTCAAGATGCTTTCTTCAAAATTTGGATTCAGCGAAAAAATGTTGATGTTAAAAAACCATTCAGATCATTTTTATTTACCATTGCGGTAAACCTTGTTTACGACCATTTTCGGAAGCTGGCAAAGGATCGAAAATATGCTCAGACTGTTTTGCAGAATGCAGTTGATTACTATACACATGCCGAAGAGGCAATTCACAGTAAGGAGAGTATGAAGTTAATCCAGCAGGCAATTGATCTGTTGCCGCCTCAGCGAAAGCAAATCTTTATGCTCTGTAAGCTAGAAGGGAAAAGCTATGATCAGGTGGCCAGTCTCCTTTCCATTTCTACCTCAACAGTCAAGGATCACATTGTAAAAGGCAATAAGGTGGTGAGAGATTATTTGCTTAAGAACCCAGACTTAGTGGTCCTTTCTTTCATTACTGCCACTTTATTAAAATAATTATAAAATATTTCATTTTCGAGCAGACCTATTTCTTTTCTTCAGCGTATTGATTAAAAAGGACAGGATTGAAAACTCAAGAAGATATAGAACAATTATTTCGCAAGTACCTCAATCAGGAGTGTACACTTTCTGAAATAAATGAATTACTCGACTACTTTGAAATCGATAAAAATGAGGCGTTGCTGAAACAGTCAATTGCCAGTTATTTTAATTCAGATAAGAAGACTGGAGAAACTAACCAACATCTTGATGCTGTTGCTGAAGTAAGAGATAAACTAATTCATCGAATCCGGGAGTACAACGAGCCTAAAAAGTCAATTAAACTTTGGCCCCGTATCGCTATTGTAGCTGCTGTTTTTATCATAATTTTTAGCATTGGATTATTATATGTGTTAAATCAACAAACTAAACCAAAAAATCCTACTGCGCATGTTAACGATGTTGCCCCGGGCAAAGAAGGCGCCACACTTACATTGGCAAACGGAAAAAAAATTCTAATTAATGATGCGCTATCAGGAAATATAGCTAATCAATCTGGTGTAAAAATATCTAAAACCAAAGACGGCCAAATTGTATATGAAGTATTAGACCAAAAATCTGATGGGATACACTACAATACACTTACAACGACTAGAGGTGAACAGATTAGTGTTCGCCTGCCTGATGGCACACTTGTATTTTTAAATGCAGCTACTATGCTTAAATACCCTACCAGCTTTGCGAAAATGAACAAAAGAGAAGTTTCTATTACTGGTGAAGGATATTTTGAAGTTTTTAAAGATAAAACCCATCCCTTTATTGTAACTACTGCCAACCAGCAAATTGAAGTACTAGGTACCCATTTTAATGTTAATGCCTATACTGATGAACCTTCTGTTAAAACAACTTTGTTAGAAGGGAGCGTAAAAGTAAATAGCAACTCCCATTCAGAAATACTTCAACCAAATCAACAATCTACCTTAACAGGCAATAAAATAACCATAAAAGAAGTGGATACAGAAGAAATTGTTGCATGGAAAAACAATGAATTTCTTTTTAAAGACGATGATTTCAAGACCAATATGCGAAAAATTGCCAGATGGTACAATGTGGATGTGATTTATGAAGATGATGCGCCCAATAGCTTTAAACTCGGTGGATTTTCTTCAAGGTCAAGAAGTCTTGCAACAATCTTAAAGCTAATGGAACAAACAGGTAAAGTTCATTTTAGAATTGATGGGAAAAAAGTATACGTAAGTAAGTAAATATATTTTTATTAAAAATCAACGAACCACTAACCTAAACATTAAAAGATGGAAAAAAAAATACGACAGAAAAGCTGAGGCTGTAAAAACCAAATCCCGATGGTGATCGGGAGATGGTCGATGTTTGGCATCGTTAATAATTAAATCAACTATTGAATCGTAGTAGCCCAAAGTTTCGAAGCAGCAGGCTCGCTACCTAACCAAACGAACAAATGTATAAAAAATATACTAATGAAATTGGTATGCCCAGATGGCATACCGCTAAAATATGGCTCATGATGCGATTAACCACCGTTATATTAATTGCTAGCTTAATGCAGGTCAGTGCCGCAAGTCTTGCACAACGCATTACCTTAAATCAAAAAAAATCAACACTCGAAAAAATTTTCCGGGACATTCATAAGCAAACTGGTTACGATTTTATTTATGATAAGGAGCTTTTAGATCAAACAAAGCTGATCAGTATTGTCGTTAAAAATGAACCACTGGAAACGGTTTTGAAAAAGTGTCTTGAAAACCAATCTTTAGACTATTTAATCGAAGATAAGTTAATTGTGATTAGAGAAAAGCTAAAATCGATAAAAAAGGATGAGGGTCAAATACAAAAAACAGATATTAAAGGGAAAATTACTGATCTTATCGGTAAGGGTATCCCTAGTGTAAATATTTCAATAAAAGGGACCAGTAAAGGTACTTCTAGTGATAGCAACGGAAATTTTTCACTCTCCCTTGCAGCAGGTGAAAATGAAATCATCATTTCTGCGGTTGGATTTGAAAGCCAAACTATTGCTGTAAATAATCAAACCAATTTTAATATTGTACTTAAAGAAAGTTTATCCAAACTGAGTGAAGTTGTAGTGGTGGGTTATGGTACGCAAAAAAAATCAAACCTAACGGGGTCGGTCGTTACAGTAGATGCTAAACAGATCAAAGACCGCGGTGTTGCTAATATTTCGAATATTCTTGCTGGCCAGGCACCTGGTGTTACCGTTCTGCAACGTGGTGGCCCTCCGGGTAGAGACATGGGCACCATTAACATTAGAGGTATAGGTACTTTAGGAAACGCCAATGCGTTGCTTATTGTTGATGGTATACAAACTACAGATTTATCTCAGGTTAACCCAAATGATATAGAAAGTGTTTCGGTGTTAAAAGACGCAGCCTCATCGGCTATTTATGGTATTAATGCCGCTAACGGTGTCATTATAGTAACGACAAAACGGGGCATAGCAGGTAAACTAAAGGTAAATTACGAAATGCAAGGCGGATTCTCCGACCTCGGTAAAGTACCCCAAACTGTAAGTTCTGCCGATCTGGCCACCATGTATAACGAGGCACAAACCAATGACGGCATACCAACTTCAGGTTTGAAATTTACTGCACAGGATATTCAAAAATTTAGAGATGGCTCAAGCCCGTTAACCCATGCCAATACCAATTGGGTGGATGCGGTTTTCCCGAAGTCTGGAAATTGGCTTTCACATAACTTAACCTTTAATGGTGGCAATGAAGATACCAAGTACAACGTATCATTAGGTTATTTGGATCAGGATGGACTGATGAACAATACAGGTTATCAGCGTTATAATTTTAGAACTAATTTTGACCAAAAAATTTCAAGCTGGTTAAGTACAGGCTTTAATCTGGCTTTAAGCCTGAGAAATGTAAACGATCCGCCTACGGTTTCAGGTGTTGGTGGAGAAAGCTGGTACCTGCATCAAGCTTTTCAACAATGGCCAAACGACCCTGTAAGCTATCCAGATGGTCGATATGCTTACCCAACGTGGTCTAGCTTAAATTCAAACCCTGTGGCCTATAGCTCAACCATTAACGGTTATTCAAAAAATGCCGATACACGTTTAATAGGTTCTGCTTTTGCTGAGATTAAAATTATAGATGGTTTAAAGCTAAAGGGCGTTGCCTCAAATACTAGAGACTACAATTATGCTTCAAATTTGGGTTTGGGGGTAGATTTGTACCGGATAAATAAAACAACAGGAGAAATTAGTGCAACACCAGAAAATGCAGCTTCTATCCCTGCTTTAACCACGACCAGAAACGTGTCAAGAGGATTTGATCGTTATAGTGACCTTAACCTTCAGCTGCTTTTGAATTATGATAAGACATTTGACAAACACGGTATAAAGGTTTTGGCCGGATATGAGCAGCGTAAAATTACATCAGAAAGCGAGGGAATTACCCGTATAAATTTATCAGACCCATCCTTAACACAAATTAACGCTGCCGATCCTTTAAACCAATCTACTTATGGCAACACGATAGATTTTAGATCAAGGTCTGCCTTTGGTAGGTTGAATTATATCTATGATGAAAAATATCTTTTCGAAGCTAATTTTAGATATGATGCAAGTAGCAGGTTTCCTGCCGGAAAAAGGGCAAAACTATTTCCTGCTTTTTCTGCCGGATGSGTTTTGTCAAAAGAAAACTTCCTGAATTTGCCAAAAGCAATCTCAATGTTAAAGGTTCGTGCGTCTTGGGGTCAACTGGGTAATCAGGAAATTGATAATTATAGGTTTTTATCAACCTATGAGTTTAACGGACAGTATATTTTTGATGGAAACAAAGTTGTTGGTATTAGAGAAGGTGCACTTGCCAACAACAACATAACCTGGGAAACCACAACCTCAAAAAATTTAGGTCTTGATTTAGGTTTGTTTAATAATAAACTAACCTTAACTGGTGAGATTTTTAAAAGGGATACAAAAGATATTTTACTCCCGTTGCCACAAGCCTCTATTCTAGGTGCGGCGCCACCAACATCCAATGCGGGTGCTGTAAGTAATAATGGTTTTGAAATTATAGCAACTTATAAAGACCGTGTAGGAGAAGTAGGTTATTACCTTAATGCAAATATTGCTCAAGTAACCAATAAAATAACGGATCTAAAGGGTACAGATGTTCCCGGAAAAAGGGTTGGCGATCCGATATACAACTTATTTGGCTACCAAGCAGACGGATTGTTTCAAAATCAAGCCGAAATTAATGCAAGTGCTAATCAGTCGGGTGTTGGTAGTACACCAAAACCTGGAGATATAAAGTATAAGGACATCAATGGCGATGGATTTGTCAATGCACAGGACCAGGTAAATCTGGGTACATTTTTTCCAAAAATAAATTATGGTTTCTCTTTCGGGGCAGATTATAAGGGATTCGATTTTTCTACCGTATGGCAAGGTGTGGCTCAAGTAAAAGGAATTTTAAACGGTAGGCTTGCACAGCCATTCGGGTCTTTCGGGTCAGCACCAATTGTACAACAATTAGATCATTGGACAACAGATGGAACCAATGCAAATGCCGCTTATCCCCGCTTAAGCTTTACCGCAGCGGCTAATAATGTCCTAAGTTCTTATTGGTTACGGAATACTGCTTTCCTTAAGCTAAGGAATGTACAATTGGGTTATAGTTTGCCTACTGCGCTGGTTAATAAGATCAAGCTTTCTAGGGTACGCTTTTATTTAAGCGGAGAAAACTTATTAACCATTTCACCATTTAAAATAATGGATCCGGAAAGTATTACCGGTTCAGATCCGTTTTTTGCTTACGGTGGCTCTGGTGCCTATCCTGTTACCAAACGTTTTTTGGCTGGTCTTTCTATAACCTATTAAATTAAAACATCATGAAAAAGATATTAACTATAATATTTACAATTATCTTTTTTACATCTTGTAAGAAAGACTTTTTAAACGTTGCACCTGGCGATAGGTTGTCTAATACCACATTTTGGCGTAATGCTGATGATGCTGTACAGGCGACAACTGGCGTTTACAGTAGCTGGTCCTCATCGCATATCTATCAGCAATATTTTGCCGATGATTGGTCTGATGATGCTATACCTTCAGGCTTTTGGCAGGGCTTTTATTATTTTACTTGGGGCAAGGGTAATATTTCTCCCTCCAATGGGGATATAAGTGGTTATTGGTCAGCATTATATTCTGTTATTCGAACTAGCAATGTGTTTTTAGCCAATGTAGATAAATGTGTGATGGACGATAACCTTAAAGCAAGGTTAAAAGGAGAAGTTCAGTTTGTAAGAGCATATGAATATTATTTACTTTATAACAATTGGGGTGAAGTGCCATTGGTAGACAAACCTTTGAGCCCAGGCGAGGTAAATATTGGCCGGGGTGCTTTGGGTTCAACTGTTGCCTTTATATTGGCCGATCTAAATGCTGCAATCCCAAATTTGCCTACCGTTGCCTCGCAGGCTGGTAGAATTACAAAAGGAGCAGCGCTAACTTTAAAAGCTCGAATTCTACTTACCACTGGCCAGTATGCTGAAGCTGCTACAACAGCCAAAATGGTTATGGATCAAGGAAATTACGAATTGCTAAGAACTACTGCAGGTGATGGCTATAAACAATTGACAAATACCAAACAAGCCAACAACAAAGAAGAAATTTTGGCTTGGCAGTTTGATGGCTCAAACGTAAACAATGATTTTATCAGTAATGTTAATGGATTGTCAGGCTCATTGGTTTCGCCCACAAAGGCACTAGTTGATGCTTATGACGGTTATAATAAAACCACAGATATGGTTGTACCCGTTAATGAAACTACAACAACAAGTAGGTTTGCAAATCGCGATCCAAGGCTCGATTTTACCGTTGGCCACACAGGCTCAGTAGTAAAAGGCATAACCCTCAATTCAGAGAGCGGAGAACTGGCAGCACACGCTACTGGTTATGGCGTAATTAAATATATTACTAACGAAGTAATAAACAATACACCCAAATATTCTACAGATTATATGCTGATGAGGTATGCTGAAGTATTGTTAATTTATGCAGAGGCCAAAATAGAGGCAGGCCAAATAGATCCATCGGTGATAAACGCTATTAACGATGTAAGATCAAGAGCTTATGGTACTGTGCCAACGGATATTACCCATTACCCGGAAGTTATATTGGGTACACAAGCTGCTTTAAGAAATATTGTACGCAATGAGCGTAGAGTAGAATTGGCCTTTGAAGGCTTGAGATGGTTTGATATTAAACGTTGGAGCATCGCTGCGGGTACAAACGGCACGATGAATGGAACTGTTTTAGGAGCCTATTTGAGCAGTGGTACATATAAAGTAGCTGGTGCCAGACAAATGGATAATCCAAACCGCGATTATTTAAGGCCCATACCTCAAGACCAAATTAATTTGATGGGTAAAAATTTATTACCTCAAAATCCAGGTTACAATTAAAATTAGCTATGCTAAGCATACAGAAAGGTCGGTTAATTTTGATCTCCTGTATGCTTGTTTAATGGTTTTTCTTTAGATTTTATGATAGCTTCATTACTGCTAAAAACAAATTAAATTCAATGAAAAAAAAGATAAAACTTACCAGCCAAATTTTGGCTGTACTGCTACTGCTTTGCAATAATTTTTTATTTGCAAGCGAGGTAGATGAAGTTGGAGAATTTAAAAAATTGCTTGCAAGGGTGGTACCTAACCGCACACAATATTTTGAAGTAGAAAAGCTAGCCAGTAATAATGATGTATTTGAGTTGGAGAGTAAATACGGAAAAATAATTTTAAGGGGGAATAATAATATCGCCCTATCTGTTGCCCTAAACCACTATCTCAAATATTATTGTAAAACATCGGTTTCTTGGTATGCAAATGATCCTATAATACTTCCAAAAGTGCTACCACAGGTAACCCAAAAAGTAAAAAGGGATGCACGTGTTTCAAAACGGTTCTTTCTTAATTATTGCACTTTTGGTTACACCATGCCTTGGTGGCAATGGAAAGACTGGGAACGATTGATTGATTGGATGGCATTGAACGGAATTAATACTCCTTTAGCGATAACAGGGCAAGAAGCCGTTTGGTATAACGTTTGGAAAAAATTTGGACTAAGCGATGAAGAGATAAGAGGCTACTTTACAGGCCCGGCACATCTGCCTTGGCACCGGATGTCTAACCTTGATCATTGGCAAGGACCATTACCTATGTCGTGGATTAAAAATCAAGAACAGCTTCAAAAAAAGATACTTGCAAGAGAAAGACAGCTGGGCATGAAACCAGTTCTTCCAGCCTTTGCAGGTCATGTGCCTCAAGCTTTACAAAATAAATATCCAACGGCAAAAATTACAAAATTGAGCGAATGGGGTGGTTTTGAAGATAAATACAGAAGTTCGTTTCTAGATCCTTTTGACCCCTTGTTTACCGAAATTCAGCAAGCTTTTTTAAAAGAACAAACCGCAATTTTTGGTACAGATCATATTTATGGAGCTGACCCTTTTAACGAAGTAAAGCCACCTAGTTGGGAGCCTGATTATTTAGCCAAAGTTTCTAAAAATATCTATGAAGGAATCAATTCTATTGATAAGGATGCCACTTGGCTAATGATGACCTGGGTATATTATTTTGAGAGAGAACATTGGACAAACCCACGCATCGAATCGTTTTTAAAAGCAGTGCCACAAGATAAAATTATGCTATTGGATTACTACTGTGAAAAAACTGAAGTATGGAAAATGACTAATTCATTCTTTAATCAGCCCTTTATTTGGTGCTACCTCGGTAATTTTGGTGGTAATACCATGCTTGCTGGTAATGTTGACGAAGTGGAAAAAAGAATGGAAAATGCATTGGCTAACAATAAAAATTTATGGGGCATAGGTTCTACTTTAGAAGGTTTTGACGTAAACCCAATGATGTATGAATATGTTTTTGAAAAAGCTTGGAATACTAATTTGGCAGACACCAAGGATTGGATTAAAAATTGGGCAAATAGAAGAACTGGATCGGCAGACACAAATGTAGAAAGAGCTTGGGAAATATTGCATCAAAAAATATATAACCAACCTGCAGAATTAGGTCAAGGAACATTAACAAATGCCCGGCCTACATTAACTGGAAATGGAAACTGGACTACTGTTAACAAAATTGATTATAGTAATAAAGCTCTTTTTACCGCATGGGAACTTCTATTAAAAAGCAAAACAATCAATAGCAGTGCCTATAAATATGATTTAGCGAATATAGGACGACAGGTTTTGGGCAATTATTTTACCCAATTGAGGGATGAATTTAACGAGAATTATAAAGCTAAGAATATAGCCGGTTTAAAATTAACAGGCCGAAGCATGAAAGCTGTATTGGATGACATTGATTTGCTGTTAAATACACAATCTTCCTTTCTGCTAGGCAAATGGTTAAATGATGCAAAAAAAATGGCCGCCTCAGAAAGCGAACGCAAATACTACGAAGAAAATGCCCGTAATATTATTACTACCTGGGGTACAAAAGCA
>NZ_JBFTQI010000062.1:0-13021 GCF_056398925.1 Pedobacter sp. 01T416_2 | reverse complement strand
GGTAACAACCTTAGCATTTGCAGCCAAATTCTCACATTTATTATCGCCTTTAACAGTTACATAGTAAGTGGTGGTTGCATTAAGCGCAGGTGTAGTAAAGCTGGCACCTACATGGGCCACTGTAGTTAAAGCTGCATTGCTGTACCAKGTAAATACTGGGTTAATTACTGTTGTTGTTGAAGCAGACAGTGCCGCTGTAGATCCTTTACAGATTGATGCAATTCCGTTAATGGCAATGTCTGAATCAGTAGCCGCAGGATTAACCGTAATGGTAATCGATTTTGCAGTAGCTGATGTATTCTCACATTTATTATCGCCTTTAACCGTTACATAATATGTAGTGGTTGCATTAAGTGCAGGAGTAATAAAGTTAGCTCCTGTAAACGCTACAGTAGTTAAAGCCGCATCACTGTACCAGGTAAATACCGGATTGGTTACGGTTGTACTTGTTGCATTTAAAGTAACTGAAGAGCTTCCGCAAATGGTACTTGTTCCAGCTAAGTTAATATCTGCAGCCGTAGCAACAGGATTTACCGTTACCGTAACCTCTTTTGCATTACCTGCTGTGTTTGCACATTTATTTGTTCCGCTAACGGTAACATAGTATTTGGTAGTTACGGTAATGGCTGGTGTATTAAATACTGCACCTACAAAAGCAACCTGTGTTAAAGCAGCATCAGTGTACCAAGTAAATACCGGACTGGTTACTGTTGTACTGGCTGCAGTAAGCACCGCTGTACCAGAAGCACATAATGATGTTGTTCCGGTTACTGTTAAATCGGCAGCAACTGCTGATGGATTAACAGTGATAGACACCTTAGTACGTGTTGAGTTTGAACAACCTGCTCCACTTACGGCTTCCACGTAGTAATCATGTAATCCTACTGCAAGCGATGCAGGCGTGGTAAAGCTACTGTTGTTGGTTACAAGCATGTTTCCGCCTGTAGCAGCATCGTACCAGTTATAAGTAATACCTGCAACAGCCTGTACACTTAAGGTAGCAGGTGAGCCAATACAGGTTGTAGCCGGGTTGGTAGTTGATGGGATCGGTGTTACTGCCGGAGGTAAAATAGTTACAGTTACTTTGGTTCCTACAGTCTCACAACCGTTAGCCGTAGCTGTTACCAAATAAATGTAAGTTCCAGCAGTTAAAGTTGGATCTGTTGTGAAAGTTGCTCCATCTTTTCCTGCCTGATAAGCTGTGCCTAAGTACCACTTGTACACTACACCTGCTTGAGGGTTCTGAACACCTAAGGTTGCAGATGATCCTTGACAAGCGCTTGCTGTAGCTGTGGTAACTGTTGGCGTAGTGATTACCCTTTGAGCATAATCTAAATTAACAGATGTTAATGCCCCTAAAAGGCCTGAACTTAATCTTAACTCTGTTCCATCAAATTTACTGGTTGGTACGAAAGTTAATATGGCTGATGTTCCGCCGGTTAATAGTTTTAAGCTGATTAATGGGTTAGATATAGAAACCGCATCGTTATTGCTGGTTGTACCTTGGAAAGTGGTTACCGTTAAGTTGTTTAACACCCCTACCGAAAGTAATGCACCCGGAGTGGTAATTTTCACTCTTAACGTATCGCCTACGTTTGATAATCCTGTAAAGCCAACATGGTGATAAACAGATGCGCCAAGTAATCCCACTGGGATAACCAAACTAGATCCTGTATTGATATCATTATCAACCGCAAAAGTAGGGTTGAAAACTCCAGCCAATAATGCCACTCCTGTTACACCACTTGCAACTGTTGTTGTAGCTGCTCCACAAGGTGTGGTTACAGGTGTACCGTTAGGAATTACAGTAACGGTTACAGTTGCCCTGCTTGTTGCAGTACAGCCGCCAGGAATAGTAGCTTCTACATAATATGTAGTGGTTGCACTTAATTGCGGTGTTACATAAGTTTCGCCAGTAAATACTGGAACTACACCATTTGCAGTAGTGTACCAGTTAATAGTTGCACCTGCTGTACTCGAAGTTGCTTTTAATACGGCAACCGAACCTTCGCTGATGGTAATTGATGGTGGCGTAATTACCGGAACATCAATGGTTCCTAATATAATTTTGCCCTCTGTTCTGGTTGATGAAGCACCACAGCCATTAACTGCTGCTACAAAATAACTCGTATTTGCAGTAATTAAAGGTGTTGTAAAGTTATCGCCTGTAAATACTAAGTTTCCACCTGTTGCAGCATCGTACCAGTTATAGGTTGTGCCTGCAATTGGGTTTTTAACCTGGAAAGTAACTGATGTATTCGGACAGGTATTTACAGATGCTGAAAGTAGATCTGGTGTTACCGGTGCAGGGTTTGTAGTTACATTAACTACTGTTTTATAGCTTACACAACCAGTTGCAGAAACTGCTGCAACGTAGAATTTAGTATCGCCTGTTAAAACTGGGGTAGTAAATATGATACCGTCTTTACCGGTTAAGTATGTACCTGTAGCATCGTACCATCTGTAGGTTAAACTTGCTGATGGGTTGCTTACTTCAAGCTGTGCAGTTTGGCCAACACAAGCAGTAACATTCGCTGATGTTACGGTAGGCGCAACCAAAACGCGTTGTGCGTAATTTAAATTGATTGATGTTAAAGCACCTAATAAACCTGAGTTTAATCTAACCTCTACTCCGTCGAAAACATTCGTTGGGACAAAAGTGATTAAGGCCTGGGTATTACCGCTTAACAACTGAACATTGATTAAGTTATCATTTAACAATCTAGAATCACCATTGCTATTGGTTCCAACATAAGTAGTAACGGAAGCGTTTCCTAATAACGAAAGTGATAATAGTTTTCCTGGAGATGATACTAAAACGCGTACCGTATCACCCACTTTAGATAATGATCCAAAACCAACTCTTTGATAAACTGAAGCACCAAGCGCTCCTACTGGCATTACCAATGAAGATGCGGTTTGAGTATCGTTATCAATAGCCAATGCCGGGTTAAATACACCGGATAATAAAGCTACGCCGTTAACACCGTTAACTTGTGTTGTTGCCGCCTCGCAAGGAACTGGATTTGGAGATCCATTACCATCAACTGTAATGGTAACCTGAACGCGGCTTGCTGATGTACAACCATTTGTAGAAACCGATTCCACGTAATAAGTTGTAGTGGCTAATAGCGGTGGTGTAACATAAGTTGCGCCTACATAAACTGGTGTGGTTGAAGTGTTTGAAGTGTACCAGTTGAAAGTATTGGTTGCATCTGCCGAACTAGCTGTTAAAATTGCAGTCTGACCTGCGCTAACTGTTGATGAACTTGCAGTTACGACTGGTAAAGCCGGACGAGGATTTACTGATACTGCTGCTGCAGCTCGGTTAGTGCTTGTACAGTTTCCTTGAGATGCTTCTACATAATAAGTAGTTGCCGCTGTTAATGCCGGTGTTGGGAATACCGCGCCAGTGAATACTAAGTTTCCACCTGCCGCGGCATCGTACCATTTATAAGTTACAGCAGCATCCGGATTGGCAACCGATAAAGTTGCTGATGATCCTTCACACACATTAGCTATTGTTGCCAATACTGGTGTTGGTAATGCAGGTGTAACCGTTACAGTTACCGGAACTCTTGCTGTGTTCGGACAACCACCTTTGCTTACCTGAATATAATAAGTAGTGGTAGCAGTTAAAACTGGTGTAGTAAATGTTTCGCCAGTGGCCAATTGTGTACCACCAGTTGCTGCATCGTACCAGGCCAATGTTGTACCACCGTTTGCAGTYGCAGTTAATGTTGCTGTACTTCCGGCACAAATGGTTTGTGCACCCGCTGTTACCGTTGGGTTAGGATAAATTACCGTTGCACCATAAACATCTAAACTGGTTAAAGCTGTAACTAATGCGCCGAAGCTAACCTGTACCCTATCGTAAGCACCACCTGCTAATATAGTTGCAGCGAAGCGGTTACCTGATAACAACTGGAGATTTAATAGTCCGCCGTTTAATTGTACTGTTTTTACAACTGTAGTACCATTTAATACGGTAACAGTTACATTGTTTAATAAACCAACATCAGCTAAACCGGTTGGTAATGCTAAGTCTAAACGAAGACTATCTGTAGCTGTTCCAACGTTAGGGAAAATTAATTGTTGGTAACCTGAGCCACCTACACCTACTGCAAGAGATATTCTGGTAAAGTTAGAAGGATCTGCATCAGTAGAATTTCCTGCGCCAGTTATACCACACAATAAACAAATTCCGTTTATACCAGAGTTTTGTGAGTTGGCAGCGTTACATGCAGTACCACCACCGTTATTTAATACGGTAACAGTTACCGGAACGCGGGTTGCACTTTTACAACCACTGGCATTTGTAGTTTCTACATAATAAGTTGTAGTTGCCGATAATACCGGAGTAACAAATGAAGTACCTGTTCCTACCTGTGTTCCACCTGTTGCAGCATCGTACCATTGAATGGTATTGCCTGCATCAGCCGTTGCTAACAATGTAGTAGACTGGCCAGCATTAATTACCTGGTTATTCGTAGTTACGGTTGCAGCAGTTGCTGGTGGGTTAACTGAAACATTAACCGCAGTTCTCGAACTTACTGCAGTTCCAGATACCGCCTCTACATAAAAAACTGTTGGAGCGGTTACTGCTGGTGTTACAAAAACACCTGTATTATTAGTAACCAATGGTGTACTTCCGGTAGAGGCATACCAGTTATAGGTTACGCCAGCCTGCAAATTGCTTACGCTTAATGTAGCTGGGCTTCCAGAACAAACAGTTGCTGCAGCAACCACTGGCGCATTAACCGTTACGGTTAAGCTATAAGCTGTTGTTGCTTTGTTTCCGTTTGCATCTGTTGCGGTTAAAGAAATCGTAAAGGTTCCTCCTAAAGTAGGTGTTCCTGTAATTTCTCTTGTTGCAGTATTAAAACTTAATCCCGGAGGAAGGTTTGTTGCTAAATAAGTATACGGAGCTGTTCCACCTGTTACTGCTGGTAAGGTTTGTGTTGGGTAAGGTGTGCCTACAATGCCGTTTGGTAAAGTTGCACCTGGTAATGATAATACCCCTATTACTTTAAGTGCATAAGTATTGCTTGCGGTTCTGCCTTCACTATCTGTAGCAGTTACACCGATCGAATAATTTCCAGCCTGTGTAGGTGTTCCCGAAACTTCTCTTGTTGCTGGATTAAAAGTTAATCCGGCCGGAAGATTAGTTGCAACATACGTATATGGACCAACACCACCAGTTGCCGAAGGCAAGGTTTGTGTGGCATAAACTGTTCCCTCAGTTCCATCAGGCAAAGTTGCTGCTGGTAACAATAAAGGGTCAACCACTACGATTGTATAGTTATTGGTTGCTGTTTTTCCATCAGCATCGGTTACCGTTACCGGTACTGTGAAAGTTCCGGATTGTGTAGGTGTTCCTGAAATTGCTCTTGTAGCCGGATCAAAAGTTAATCCCGGAGGAAGACCAGTTGCCGCATAAGTATAAGGTGTTGATCCGCCTGTTGCAGATGGAATAGTTTGTGTTGGATAAGCTGTTCCTGTTGTTCCGTTAGCTAAAGTCGCTGCCGGTAAAACCAATGGATCAGTTACTTTAATTGTATAGTTAGCAGTAATGGTATTGCCATTAGCATCTGTTACTGTAACAGGAATGGTAAAGGTTCCAATTTGAGTTGGTGTACCTGTAATTTCTCTTGTTGCCGGATTAAAGGTTAATCCCGGAGGAACACCTGTTGCCGAATAAGTATATGGTCCGGTTCCACCTGTTGCGGCTGGAATTCCGTTTGTAGTATAGGTTGTACTTGTTACACCGTTAGGCAATGCTCCCGGAGCCAAAGCCAATGCTGGTGTTACGGTTAAAGTAAAGGTTGAAGTTGTGCTACAACCTTTAGTATCAGTTGCTACAACATCGAATGTTGGGTTACCTGCTGCTGTTGGCGTTCCACTTACCACACCACTTGGCGATAAAGTTAAACCAGCAGGCAAAGTACTACCTGCAGCTAAAGTATAAGTATAACCAGGTGTACCGCCGGTAGCAACCGGAAGTTGTTTACTGTAAGGAGATGCAATTGTTGCATTGGTTAAAGTTGTGCCTGCAAATACAATTGCTGGGTTAACGGTAATAACCACCGGAACTCTTGTTGCATTTGAACAGGTTCCTTTGCTTACCTGAACATAATAAGTAGTTGTTGCAATTAAGGCCGGAGTTGTAAAGTTTGCACCCGTGCCTACTTGGTTTCCACCTGTTGGTGCATCGAACCAGGCTAAAGTAGTACCGCCATTTGCAGTTGCACTTAATGTTGCAGTGCTACCTGAACAGATAGATTGCGCACCAGCAATAAATGTTGGGTTAGGGTAAACTACGGTTGCACCATAAATATCTAAGCTGGTTAAAGCCGAAACTAATGCGCCAAAACTTACCTGTACCCTATCGTATACGCCACCTGCTAAAACAGTTGCAGCAAAGCGGTTACCCGATAAAAGTTGAAGGTTTAATAATCCACCGTTTAATTGTACTGTTCTTACAACCGTAGTACCATTTAATATGGTAACGGTTACATTGTTTAAAAGGCCAACATCAGCTAAACCAGTTGGTAAAGCTAAATCTAAACGGATGCTATCAGTAGCAACACCTGTTGATGGGAAAATTAATTGTTGGTAGCCTGTTGCTGCAACACCTACAGCAAGAGAAATCCTGGTGAAGTTGTTGGCATCGGCATCTGTTGAGTTACCTGCGCCATTTACAGCACATAATAAACAGATACCATTAATACCTGTATTCTGACTATTTGCTGCATTACAAGCTGTTGCACCACCGCCGTTAATTACGGTTACAGTTACTGGAACGCGACTTGCACTTTTACAGCCATTGCTACTTGTGGTTTCGATGTAATAAATTTTGGTTGCAGTTAAAGCTGGGGTAGTGAACGAAGTCCCGGTTCCAACCTGTGTTCCTGCCGAAGGTGCGTCAAACCAGGCGATGGTATTTCCAGCATCAGCGGTTGCGGTTAATGTTGTGGTTTGGCCAGAGTTGATTACCTGGTTATTGGTGGTCACCGTAGCCAAAGTTGCAGGCGGGTTAACCGAAACCGAAACCGATGTTCTCGAACTGATTGCTGTTCCAGAAACGGCCTCAACATAAAACACCGTTGCCGAATTTACAACAGGTGTTACAAAAGTGCCGTTGTTACCGGTTACCAGTGGTGTACTTCCAGTAGAAGCATACCAATTATAAGTTACACCTGGCTGAAGGTTGCTAACGGTTAAAGTTGCAGTACTTCCGGTACATACAGTCGCAGAAGCGACAACCGGCGCATTTACTGTTACGGTTATTGCGTAGCTGGTAGTTGCTTTATTATTGTTAGCATCTGTAGCGGTTAAAGAAACATTATAGGTACCACCTTGTGTTGGCGTTCCGGTAATTTCTCTTGTAGTTGGGTTGAACGATAATCCCGGAGGAAGGTTTGTAGCTACATAAGTATATGGCGAAGTACCACCAGTTACCGCAGGTAACGTTTGTGGTAAGTATGAAGTACCAACAATTCCGTTCGGTAAAGTTTTTGTAGGTAAGTTTAATGTTCCAATTACTTTAATTGGATAAGTGTTGCTTGCTGTTTTACCTTGACTATCGGTAACCGTAACATTTATTGCATAATTACCTGCCTGAGTTGGTGTACCGGTAACTTCTCTTGTTGTTGGATTAAATGTTAATCCTGCAGGAAGATCAGTGGCTACATAAGTATATGGTCCAACGCCGCCTATTGCAGCCGGCAGAACTTGTGTAGCATAAGCCACACCCTCTGTTCCATCTGGTAGGGTTGCCGCTGGCAATGTCAATGGACTATTTACAGTAATGCTATAATTTGTAGTTGCCGTTTTTCCATCAGCATCAGTTACCGTAACTGGTACAGTATAAGTTCCTGGTGTTGTTGGTGTACCGGTAATGGCTCTAGTTGATGGATTAAAAGTTAAACCAGGAGGAAGACCTGTTGCCGAATACGTGTAAGGTGTTGTTCCACCAGTTGCACTTGGAATAATCTGCGTAGTATAAGCTGTACCAGTTGTGCCGTCAGCTAAGGTGGCTGTAGGTAACAACAATGGATCAGTAATTTTTACAGTATAATTTGAAGTAATGGTATTACCATTCGCATCAACAACTGTAACTGGTATCGTATATATTCCAGGTTGAGTTGGTGTTCCGGTAATTTCTCTTGTTGCTGGATTAAAAGTTAAACCTGGAGGTACACCGGTTGCAGTATAGGTATATGGCCCTGTTCCACCGGTTGCAGCTGGAATAGTCTGCGTTGGATAAACCGTTCCTGTTAAACCATCAGGCAATGCGCCTGGAGTAAGTACCAATGAAGCTGTTACTGTTAAATTATAAGTTGCAGTTGCTTTACAGCCTTTGCTGTCAGTTGCAACAACTGAAAAAGTGTAAGCATTGGCTACGGTTGGTGTTCCGGTAATTGCACCAGTTGATGATAAAGTTAAACCAGCTGGCAATGTACTTCCTGCTGCTAAAGCATAAGTATAACCTGCTGTACCGCCAGTAGCTGCATCTAATTGTTTAGCATAAGCAAAGCCTGGTGTTGCGTTAGTTAATGTTGATCCGTTAAAAATAATTTGTGGGTTTACTGTAATTACAACAGGAATCCTTGTCGATTCAGCAGTACAACCTAATCTTCTGGCAGCAACATAATAAGTTTTAGTAGCGGTTAATGGAGGTGTAGTAAAAGTACCATTAAAAGCAACGGTGCCTGCTGGTAGTCCACCTTCTATAGCCTCATACCATAGCAATTCGTTGGTATTTGGCGTAGTCGCATTTAAAGCCACTGTACTATTATAACATGCCGCAATTGCAGTGCTTGCTGGTGTTGGCCTGCCCGCAGAGCGGATCACACCATAAACATTAAGCGTTTGTGTAAGGTTTAAAGTAACTACCGAACCTAGTGTTACCTTCACCCTGTCGTATACTACATTTGCGCCTGGAGAAAAAGGAATCGATACCGGCTGTCCACTATTTAATAGACCTAATAAATCTAAATTTAACGTAGTCGGAACTGATCCGGTGTATACCTGGGTACCACCATTATATGCGGTTATCGAAATGTTCTGTAAAACTCCTGCTGTTAGCAACGCAGAGGTAGTACCAAATCTCAGGTTAATATCGTCACCTGGATTTGATGGTGTTGCAAAATAAAAATTTTGGCTAATGGATGAACCGACGCCAAGTATACCTAAACTAAGTTGAGAAAAATTATTTGGATCCGAATCAATAGCCCTTTCGCTATTGGTTACCCCCGAACTACCCAATTGCAAGGCATCAAGTGTAATACCAGTGCCTTCATACCCTGTAGTAAATGCCTGTGCACAAGGATCATTACCTGAAGTATAAAATGAATAATAAACCTTTGTACTGTTACTAGCTCCAAGCAAAAGTGCATTGGTTACATCTTTTATAAACACCCTATTGTAAGTCTGTGTAGGGGTTATTGCAATGTAAAAATAACCATTTGCATCTTTTACTAAGCGTAAATTATCTGAAGAAAATCCGTCTACACTATTACCACCCGTTGGCGGTACGGCTGTAGTTCCGTTTCTGGCGCCTACCTGGAACGAATGGTTTCCAAGAATAACTGTCCCACCTACATTAGCCAATAAAGTACCTAAACTACCGCCGAGTAATCTGTTCAGGATATCGCCGTCAAAATCTATTCTGATATAGGATGTAACTCCTGCAGCAACTGGTGCCGGATAACTTAGCTCCAGTTCTCCACTGAATGCGCCTATACCTAGTAGCGCTCCACCGTACGAATTAACTGTAGCAAAATCATTGTTGTTTAATGTTGCATTTGTTGCATTATCAACATGATCCGATTTGGTGGCAGTATTTGCAAAAATTTTAGTTTGCGCATACGATTTAGTGGAGAAGAGCGTTAATAGAATGATGATTGCAATTAAGGTATTGCTAATTATCCCTATGCGGGACGAGTAAGTATGAGTTTTCATCATGTCAGGCGTTATTTTAGAGACTTACTATGTACTAATGCTTGTTTGGTAAATGCTTTTTGGTGCATTATATAATTATGACAAATCTAAATCTAGAATAGCATCCTATCCTATCCATTGCTATTCATTTTTATGCAACCCATTTCATTCATTTTATTCATACAGGGCATTCTTAGAGAATAGATTTCTTCAATTGTGAAATTATGATGACATTAGCGCTAGTCATCCCATCTGTTAATTAATGAATGCTAACGATCTCCTTATCGAACTCAGGAAGTTTGTCCTTATAAAATCTGGTTTGAGAAATATCGACCCAGCTCATTGTAAGATTATTTCCGAGTATGTATTTCAAGAAACTAAAAACTACGTAAGTGAAACAACCATCAAACGATTTTTTGGCTTTGCGAACACCTTACATAAATTCTCTTTATTTACTTTAAATAGCTTATCACAATATATAGGTTATAACGATTGGGACTCATTTTGTAAAGACAAGGAAAACCAAACTACCTCCGTTCAAAGTATCTGGCAAGATTTAAAGCTAAAAGCACATGCTGTTACAGAGATATCGTTAATTGCAAATAAAAATAACTCGGGCATTCCTTTTAGTGCTACCGCCAACAGAAGTTTTTTTTACCCTGATTTTGATTATTTCTTAAAAAACAACTACCAGTTTACAACCATAAGTGCTCAACCTGGCCAGGGAAAATCGATACTGCTTGCACACATGATAGAGTATTTTTTCCTGTCAGAAAATGCACTCTACAAAAACGACATCGTTTTATTGGTTAACTCTACCAGTATTAATACCATTATTCAAACTGGAAATACTTTAAAAGACTGGTTTTTAAAAGAATTTAAATTTGGGAGCCTTTCCGAGTTAATCAGTTTTTTTAAAAAAAATCCCGAAAAGAGAGAAGGCCGTTTCATTATTATTGTTGATGGTATTGATGAACATTTAGCAAGAGGTAATTATTTTAAAACGTTTATCGACTTTTTATACAGTATTGAAGAAAACAACTTTGTTAAGCTCGCATTTGGTCTGCGAACGAATAGTTGGATTAATCTTCAACCCGCTATTTACGGTTCTGCATCTTTAACTAAAGCCTGGTATACGGGCTTGTTTTATGATGAGGAAACCCTAAGTAATGTACCATCGTTAAATGTTGATGAGGTACTCTACACCTTAAGCAATATAGAAAACAAAATTATCAACCGGGCAGATGTAAGCCTGCCCCTATTAACTCAGTTTAAAACACCATTCTGGTTACAGGTTTATTTTAAGCTCAAAGATGAGAACCACCATCTTGAGCTGAGTAATCCTTTATTACGTTATGAATTAATTAGTTATTTCTTAGAGAAACGCGTATTTCTGGCAAAAAAAAGCACTGAAAAAGTATTTCTCCTTAAAAAAATAAGCGATAGCATTTCAGAAGGAAATAAGAAATTAAGGGTTTCTAAAGAAAAAATCCTGAGTTATATCAATTGTTATCCCGATGCATACGAAGAACTTTTGCATGCCGGGATCATCATCGAAGAAAAAAGATTAAGTACTGCCATCCCTACAGAAATTGTCCGCTTTTTAAACGACGATATTTATACCTATTTCCTATTTATACAGATCACTGATAAGTTTGAATACAGGCCTTGTAAATCATTTTTCGAGCATATATTAAACAGTTTCCCTGGCCAAACCTCGCTGAGAGACTATATACTTAACTGGGCAATTAGGTTCTGTATTACCAGAAATGAAATTGCAGCCTTAAAAAACATTTTCAGGCTGCAATTTACCAACATTGAAAAAAACAGTGCTTTCGATTTTATCTGTTATGTGTCTAAATACGAACTTGGCAAACCCAATTCTAATTTCAATAAGTTAAGCATTGGCGTCGATTTTATCGACATTATGGCTACAGGGCGAACCATGAGCAACCTGTATAAAGAAACCATCAAAACCATTTCAGAGAATGTACTCAATGAAGACATTCAGATTATCCTGCACGTAATAGAATGCAACGTTAATCTAATTGATGTGGACAAAGTGGCTTTAGCCAATACCATGCAGCTGCTAAAGCGGAACTACAAAAGATTAAATGAATTGTTCCCAATTAATCCTTATGATTTAATTCTTTATTTCTACAATAACCTGGTTAATAAACCTAACGAGAGTAAAACCCTGGAAGATAAAATAATAAAACTTTGCCAGGAGATAGATCAGAGTAAACCACAGAAAAACGAAGAAATCACTTCTACCGAAATACTCTCTTACCGCTTGGTATTAATTACCTTATTTTCTCAAAAAAGCTATGCAGAATGCCACCGCTTTATTATGGCTATTTTGACTAAGTACCCCAATATTTTTTATGTAAGACATTCCGTTTTCTCTTCTTTTTTACTGCTTCACTTAGGTCAAACCTATATCAAGCTCAACTATTTTAAAAAAGCGCAGCGCATTATGCAATTTGTTGATAAAATCATCAGCAGCGATTACACCTATTATACCAATTTTATTTTGGCCAGCTTCAGTGTGTTTAAAGCCAACTTTTATAATGCAACACATAATTACGAACAAGCGCTTATAGAAACTAATATCGGCTTGGGTATTACGGGAAAGAATGATTTTAAGATGTTCGAGATTGCCCTGTTATTAAGTAAGATCGATACCCTAAAACATACCGAAGAATCAGAAGAAGTATCAAACGTAATTAAAGAACTGTTAAACTTTTTAACGGTACATAAAATCTCCATGCCCGATTATTCTAACCTAAGCAGTTACGAGTTCGAGCATACCTTTAAAATTTTAAAATCGTACCGCAGGCATCAAAACCTATAAAAAGCCCTGCAATTATCGCAATGCTTTTTCCAAACACATGCATCCAAAGCCTACAATCCCTTTTTTATGGAGCGCAGGGCCTGTATAAAAGATCTAGTTTCTTCCCGTTTTACGCTTTTACACTTCGCTTCCTCGTTCCTCGTTGCGGCAGGGTAACGCTTCAACAGGGGCTAAATGGCAAAAACAGTTTTTCATTTTCGCGGTTGCAGGATGCACAAACTT
>NZ_JBFTQI010000061.1:0-13046 GCF_056398925.1 Pedobacter sp. 01T416_2 | reverse complement strand
ATTAATAAACAGATTATGCGGCCCTTATTCCTCACCCAACTCATTTTTGCCGGATTTATGTGTACCACTTCCATATTTTATTTTATGGATCATTTAGGCTACCGATATTTAACTGAAGTTAATTATGGCAAACAGTTTAAAGAAAGTGAACAAACTGCACTGATTGCCAGTTGCCAGCGCATGAGTTTACTGGCACACGCTACATTGGTTACTGGTATGCTTTTGGTTCAAAAAAATCTTATTAAAATTAAGAGTATAAAAGCCTTTGATGACAATGATGATTTTTTAATCTGGCTCAGTATTATTGTATTTGGAATAGGATCGTTAGCTCAAAATTTTTCAGGACTTAGCCAAATTGCACTCCCACTTACACTGGTTGGAATATCTTGTGCAGCTGTATTATTTGTTAAAGGATTTAATACCAAAAACATCAAATACCTTGGAATAGGTGCTACTATTTTCACCCTGAATTTCATACATGCATCTCTCTCAGGCTACAAAGAGCCAATTATTATCAATATCATTATTATTGCGTGCGTATTTTTCCCTTATTACAAAAGGCCTATACTTTATCTGACCCTCCCTGTTGCTTACATATTATTATACTTCTTACCCACTTATAACAATACTGTAAGGCAAAGCTGGGGGGGAGAAGTAAGTGCAGAGGAAGCGCAAAGCCAGGCTTTTGAAAATCTGGACTTAAAGAATGAAGTACAAATTGAAGATACGAACTGGGGCTTTCTAACCAGAAGACTAAGTGAAATGGAGATGTTTACCCAATTTGTGGAATATGTACCTGACCACCACCCTTATTATGATTGGGAAATAGTAGAAAACTCTTTGGAAGGACTTATACCCAGAATTTTCTGGTCGGGTAAACCCAGTATGGAAATGGTTTCGATGCAAAGGGTTTACGATGCGGGTGTAGCGCACCAAATGTCAACAGTTTCGGCAAAAACCCGTCCTGTAGTTGACGCTTATTTAAGCTTCGGTATTCCTGGGGTTTTCTTTTTCATGTTATTGTATGGGATGTTGATTCAACATTTTTCTGATTTAGCTGAAAGTTTATTTGGAGGTTACGAGCTAGGCTGTGTAATTATGTTCAATAGTATTTTTCAAGGTCTTTGGCGGGGAAATAACTTCGAATTTATGTTCAATAATATTTTTTGGGGTTATGTAATTATGTGGTTCCTGTTTTATCTGCTCAGAACCATAAAGGTACTAAAACCAACATTTGATTAACATTATCTAACCTTTGAAAATCATTCATATTACCGCATCTTACAAACCTGCCTATATTTATGGTGGGCCTATACAAAGTGTAGGGAAGTTGTGCGAAATCCTGTCAGTTGATAAGCGGTTGGCGGTTGACGGTAATGCCACTGTACATGAACTGGAGGTATTGACTACTACAGCAAATGGCAAAAATGAGTTAGATGTTATAACTGGTGTACCTATTTTAGTTGATGGCGTGCCTATTACTTATTTTAAACGATTGACAAAAGATCATAGTCATTTTTCGCCTGGGCTGTTGTTGAATTTACGGAAAGAGATCCTTCATTGCATTCAGGATGACAAGAAAAGTGATAAGGATGACAAACTAAACACAGCTAATCAAAACCTAAAAGGACCACCCCGTCTTACAGACTCCCCTCCTTCGGAGGGGAGTGTTGTACACATTCATGCCTGGTGGAATTTAGTTTCGGTATTAAGCTGTTTGGTTGCCAAATGGTATAAAATACCCGTTGTTTTGTCTCCACGGGGAATGCTCACCTCCTATTCCTTTGGTAACCGGAATTCTTTTTCAAAGAGGATCATCCATAAATTAATGGGTGAAACTTTATTAAAATATTGCCATATCCACGCCACCAGCGAACAGGAAAAGAGAGATATTTTAAGGATAGTGCAACCTAAAAGTATTAGGGTAATCCCCAATCTGGTTAGTTTAGGCGCTGGAGCAATAGCTAGTGAGTATCGCAAATCAGTCGTGAAAGACGAGAAATCACCTGCTTTTAAGATGATATTTCTTTCCCGCGTTGAAGAGAAGAAAGGACTTGAATTACTTTTTGAAGCTTTGGCACTTGTCGATATCCCCTGGCAGTTAACCATCGGCGGTACAGGTAAGGAAGAATATGTACAAAGTTTAAAATATAAAGCTGAGCATTTAGCACTAAACAATCGAATGAATTGGCTTGGACAGGTAAGTAATGAGCATAAGTTTAACTTAATGGCCGGGCATGATCTAACTGTGCTTACCTCTTACAACGAAAATTTTGCCAACGTAGTGGTAGAAAGTTTAAGTGTGGGCACCCCTGTATTGATCAGCAAATTTGTTGGTCTTGCCGATTATGTGGCCGATAAGAACCTCGGATGGGTTACTGGACTACACATTGAAGAGATCAAAACTGGAATAATTCAGGCTTATCAGGATATGGAAAAAAGAAAAGAAATCAGAACTACTGCTCCATTGCAAATCAATGCTGATTTTAACGATGATACATTGGTTAAACAATATATTGAACTTTACAAAGAAATTCTAGCTAGCCCATCAGCAATTTAATCCTTGTATGAATCGAAATTTTAGCTTTATCATTTTAACCTTTAATGAGCAGCTCCATCTGCCCAGGTTATTGGAATCGATCAAAGCCCTAAATGCAAAAATGTTCATTTTGGATAGCGGAAGTACCGACGAAACCTTGAAAATTGCCGAACACTATGGTGCTGAGGTAAAACAAAACCCTTTTATAAACCACCCGAAACAATGGGATTTCGCTTTAAAAAACTTTAAAGTAGAAACACCCTGGACAATCGGCCTCGATGCGGATCAAACCGTTACACCGGAGCTGTTTGAAATGCTGGCTAACTTTAAAGAGGAAAACCATCTCGGTATTAACGGTATTTACTTTAACCGCAAAAACTTCTTTCAGGGAAGCTGGATTAGGTTTGGTACCTTCTACCCTTTTTACCTTTTAAAAATGTTCAGGACAGGGATCGGGTTTTCTGATCTCAACGAGAACATGGACCACCGTTTTATTGTAGCGGGCAAAACTGAAATCTGGAAGAAAGGTTGGATTTTGGAAGAAAACCTAAAAGAAAATGATATTGCTTTTTGGAAAGCCAAACATGAACGTTATAGTGATCTGGTTGCACAGGAAGAGGTAGAAAGGATGTTAAAGCTACGGTTCCAAAGTTTAAAGCCTAACTTACTGGGCAGTCCTGATGAAAAGCGGGCATGGTTAAAACAATTGTGGTGGAAACTTCCACTAGGGTTTCGCCCCTATCTTTACTTTGGCTATCGGATGTTTTTTAAACTGGGCATATTTGACGGAAGCACGGGTATTAAGTTCCATTATCTTCAAGGCTTCTGGTTCAGAAAGCTGGTAGATAAAAAAATTAAAGTAATTCAAAAAAACAGAAGTTAAATTTATAATGCCGATAACATATGACCCCAGAAGAAGCAAAAAAAGAAGCGAATAAAAAGGCCATCAAATTTGTGGTTGCCCTGCTTATATTATACATCCTGTTTAGCCAGGGTAATCTGTTTATGAATAGTGTGATGACACCTGGTTCAAGATTTTATAATGCTTATATTGCTGATCACTTTGATTATATTCAAGGCTTAAAAACAGCATTAATTGTACCTGCGGTACGGATTATTAAGGCTTTTGGCTTTTATGCCATTCATAATGAAATGGACGTTATGGTAGTATCCGGGCCTTATCTTCGCGTGAATTATTCCTGCCTTGGACTTGGCGTAATGAGTTTTTTGGCCGCTTTTGTATTGGCATTCCCTGCATCATGGAAATCGACTTTTAAAATGCTGGTGATCGGTTTTATTGCCATCTACGTGCTGAATGTATTGCGTATTGCAGGTTTGGGCGTATTACTGGGCTTCTTTAAATCGCAACGGAACAATTTTACCTATCACCACGAAATTTTTAATATCATTGTGTACATCTGCATTTTCGCAATGTTATATTTTTGGATCAAAAAAAGCAATAAATTAGTTAAAAATCAAACCATTGCCAACAACAAATAAAGAGGAAAATTTGCTAAAAACACAGCTACACAAGAATTTTGATACTGGTAATTTTAAGGTTGGTGCTTCCATCCTCAAGCAGATTTTGTGGTACTTTACCAATGTCATCTTTTTTAAGAGCCGTTTGATGCCAGTCAGTTCGGTACTGGTTGCTTTGTTACGGTTATTTGGTAGCAGGATTGGCATGGAAGTACGGATAAAACCGGGCATTCACATTAAATATCCATGGAAACTGGAAATTGGCGATTATAGCTGGCTCGCTGATTGTTATATAGACAATTTGGATCAGGTAAAAATTGGAAAAAACTGCTGTATTTCGCAACAGGCTGTTCTCATTACCGGAAATCATAATTATAGCCGCACAAATTTCGACTTAATGACTGGCCCCATTGTGCTGGAAGATGGCGCTTGGATTGGTGCTGCAGCTACAGTTGGTCCTGGTGTAACGCTACATAGTCATGCTGTTTTAACAATGGGAAGTGTGGCGAACAAAAACTTAATGCCTTACAGCATTTACCAAGGCAACCCAGCGGTAAAGGTTAAAGACCGTGTAATGAAAGCGTAATACAAAATTCAGATTAAAATATAAAGCGGATTGCCAAACTGGTGTGACCCCAAAAGTTGGACAAAAACTTTTGGGGTTTATCATTTAACTATTTATTGACAAATATCAATGGTTAAGATTTCTTTAACAATCAAAATTATCTTATTTAAAAAATTATGAGGACATTTGCATTGTCTATTCATAAAACCTATTTAAGTTGGTAAATTTTAAATTAATGAAGAATAAGTACTCCTTATCTTCTAACCTTATTTTAATTACTTTTTTAATCGGGATTGTAAATCTATTTTTTTACAATTATGAGAGTACGCAGGAGTTGGTTATTTTTATATCAATACTCATCACGCGCTATCTGCTTTTTATCCTGATCAAACGCAGGTTCAAATGGAGCAAGTACTTATTGGTGCTCATTATTATAAGAAGCATATACCGCCTATATGTTGTAATGGGCGATGTAGATATTAATCCGGTAACCAAGATAAACCTCTATTTACAGGCCTTTATTTCCATACTGGTTTTTGCTATCCTGGTTATTTTCCCAAAGTTAAAAGAATGGATAAATGAGCGGAGGAGATATCTTTCTGCAGCCAGGGTGTCTAACGCCCAGCCTTAGTTTTTATCTGAAAGGCATAAAGAAAATATGCTTTAAAGGAAAAACCGACCTTCATTTCTAAAAAAACGTTCAGTTTGCCGTTTCTCATTAACTAGAAAATGGCCGATCTTTCCACTGGCTCTACATAACAATTATTTCAACGAAAAACGGTATAATTGCCAAAAAGCAAATAAAATGAATGTTATCCTGGCCTCTACTTCTACGCTGTTTGGCGGTAATTATCTGGAATACCTAAAAGATGAGCTCATTACGCTCTTTGCCGGAATAGATGAAATTATATTTATCCCTTATGCAAGGCCAGGAGGCATTTCGCATGAAGAATATACTGCCAAAGCCCGAAATTTTTTCTTACCGCTAAATATCAGCGTTAAAGGCCTGCACGAATTTAACAACCCCATTGAGGCGATCCATGCAGCCAAAGGTTTTTTTACCGGGGGAGGCAATACTTTTCTGCTGGTAAAAACACTTCATGAGCTGGGACTGATGAAGCATCTAAGTGAAAACATCAAACTTGGTAAAGCTTATTTAGGCTGTAGTGCCGGAAGCAATATTGCTGGCATAAATATGAAAACCACCAATGATATGCCTATTGTGTATCCGCCCTCTTTTGATTGCATGGAACTAGTTCCTTTTAACCTTAATCCCCATTACCTCGACCCAAATCCGGAGTTGAAGCATAATGGAGAAACAAGAGAAACCAGGATCATGGAATTTCTAACGCAGAATAACATAAAGGTAGTAGGGCTGCGCGAAGGTAACTGGATCAGGATACTAGGTGATGGGATCACTACACAGGGAATTGAATATACCAGGATCTTTGAGGCGGGCAAATCCCCTTATGAGCTGAGTCCGGGTAGTTCGTTAATATAACCAATGTTAAAGCCTAAAATTCTCAGGTAGAACACATATACATTAAGTAAAATGAATAAAAATTAACATAAAGTTAGTAAAACGAATTATAATTTTTTGCCGTTCTCTCATTGGCTTTATCTGCCGATCTTCGGTTCTTTCACCTTCTCAAGCCTGCCACGGAAGCTGTCTGCCTTCCACCGTATTATTCCATTTGTAAGAATTAATATAGTTACCGAGAATATTAAAAAAAAGAAAACACAAAAAAATAAGCAGATGAATATCTTAAGATCTATTCATCTGCTTATTTGTAGGCTATTTTAACATTTTAAGCGCCCTCGTTTTTTGTTTTGGAAAGCCCACCTTTAAAACCTCAACAACCTGCTATATATGCAAACGCAGCTACCAGACCCTTATCCGCTGCGTTCCACTTTTTATTATCTCAAACGGACCAGGCGACGGATTGAGCACGTTTCGTTTCCGGTTGAAATAGTCCATCTCAATCTTTAGTGGAGAGCCATCTGGATTCTCAAAAGGTAAACCAGGGACAATGGCCTTACCCAACAATTGGCTTGTTACCAATTTCCTTTTCTGTTTGATCAGCCAGTTTTTATCCAGCGCTATTTCAAGGTACATTTTTTCTTTTTCAGTTGTTAACTTTGTAGTGGCATCAAAATTTTCATCCACCAAAAAATCCGTTTCCACGGCATCCTTGTCCGGCACATTTTTAAGCTTTTCTTTCGCTGCTGCACTAATTTCTCCAAAGCTTCTTTTTTTATTACCAGAGATCGCCCTTATGGCCCCCTTCACATAAACATTTCCGGTAAAGCTTACCGGCAATATTGCTTTTTTGTATTCCGAAGCATCGCCACCGTTCACAAATAAATTGTTGATGAACTGGCAACCTCCCCCGGCATTGTCATGTAGCCCTGCCATAAAGGTCGAATGCGGCTTAAGATAAGGGGTGAGCCTGTTGTCGTAAGAAACTACGTTCATCTTGCCTCCAAATATATTGTGTACAAATGCGGCGCCGCTGGAGTTCATCAGCAAACTGGTTTTGGAAAGTAACACATTGTTACTGACCAGCATAGGCCCATGATCGACCTCTAAAAAAACATCCAAACCGTTATCATGCATCAGGTTGTTTTTTACTTGCACCCCCTGTGCCATCCAGTCGAGCCAAACGCCCATATTAGTGCGATAGATATGGTTGTTACGGATCTGCACGTCAACAGCCCCATGAAATTTAATACCGGCCATTTCATAACCACCGAATAACCTTCTCACGTGAATATCGTGAATAGTGTTGCCTTCAACAACGCTAAATGCACAACCCATACTGCCTACCACACCTGTCTGCTCGCAATACGCGATTGTGTTATTGCGAACAATATGCCCGCCAACTGTGCCTTTATTCCAGCCGAATGCCAATGCCCGCTTGATGGTACCTACATACCCCTCCGCCGATTCGGTATTGTTATTATCCCATTTATCCCCGTATTTACCCAGTGCAATACCCACGCATTTTGAATATTGAATGATATTGTTCTCAATGATCCACCCTTTACTCCAATGGGTGCCAACAAGTCCCATTTGCTCGGCTGTAGGTGGCGCCCAATTTGTTGCCGCATGCTGCATGGCGAAACCATGAAGTGTGATGTAATTAATAAATGGTTTATCGGGATAAAAAACCGTCTGCCTCACATTGATCTCAACGGTTTCGTTATTAGGTTCCGCATTTTTAAATTGCGCCCATATGGTTGTTGTGGTTGAATCGACCGTTGCAAACCAGCGTGGGTCTTTTTCGTTTACCGCTTTCATTACGTCATCTTGCGTGCGGGCTTCCATTAACCAGTCCCCATTCAGATACACCGCCCCAGTATGATATTTACTATCTTTGGGAGCCACGTACCAGTCGCCGCGGATCAAATCACTATATGGATTAAATTTTCCGAAAAAACTATTCGGGATCTTTACCATCCAGGTATCATTCCCTGTTTTTTGCCAGCCTTTGATCACTTCCGAACCTTTGATCTCAACCTTCTCTCCTTTGGCTGCCCTGTAAACTATCCGTTCCTGTTCTGAATTGCCACCACGAGGCGGCGTAATCTGTTCGCGATACACACCGGCGTGAACAGTGATTACATCACCCGGCATAGCCACATTTGCCGCTGCAGATATAGTCTTAAAGGGTTTAGCGAGGCTGCCCTCATTGGTATCGCTCCCATTTACCGCTACGTGATACTCCTTGGCCATGGCAACAAATGTTGTCAATACCAATAAAACCATCAGGTTAATTTTTTTAAACATCATCTTATTTTTTTTATAACTCTTTTTTAGTTGCAATGAGATTACTTTAGTTTTCATTGTTTTTGTTTTAGTTCGTTTTTACCACATATTCTTACCGGAATACCGGCTACAGGTCTGCCAACATTAGCTATTGCGTTATGCCAACGAAATCCTTATATAACGGCCCGGCGCCGATCCTGCCATACTTTTATCCATTGCCTTCCGCTTTTTCTTATCACAAACGGCCCCACCCCGGGATCCTTTGCCTTCCTTGCTATACCCAGATAATCGGTATCGAAAAGAAAGGCATTACCGTTAGGATCTTCAAACGACTGGTGTGGAACTACCGCCTTTCCTAGCAATCTGGTGTCGATAAGTCTGGGTTTTATATTTTCTGACCATGAGGTTTTTAAATTAACGCTAAGATACCACATCCCGTTTTTTTCTTCTATTTCAACAGCAGGGCTGTGATCAGGATTCCGCATGGGCTGCTGTTCGTACTTAGAAGACCTGGCGTCCGCTAAATACACGTTACCCTCCATTTTCACAGGCAACGCCGCATTATCGTAAGGCGACAGGTCCGTCCGTCCCAGGAATATATTGTTATAAAACCGTGTATCGCCACAGGGGTTATTGTGAAAACCGGCAATCGAGGTTGAATGTGGTTTCAAAAAAGGCGTTGGGCGCGGATCAAGGTCATTGGTATCCCAAAGTTTCCATGCAATTAAATTGTTTACAAATGCTACGCCCTGCGACAACCTCACCTGGGCCAATTGAGGGGAAAGAAATAAATTGCCATCAACTACCACGGGACCATGGTTAACTTCCAATGAAAAATCCTGTACCCGGTTATTGTGCAGGAAGTTTTTGGTTACCCGCGTTCCCTGCGCCATCCAGTCGAGCCATATTCCTCCTTCTGTATTATATATATGATTATGGCTTATTTCAACATCAATGGGCGCATGTAACTTTATCCCGGCCATTTCATAGCCCCAAAATAGTTTTTGTTCTGCAATGTCATGGATGGAATTTCCGGTAATGGTACTGAAAACTGCCCCCAGACTGCCTGCAATACCGACCTGCCCGCAATCGTGGATCTGATTATTTCTCACCAGATGGCTCCCGATGTGTTCTTTGTTCCACGAATGATCCAATGCCCGCTGGGTGGTTTTAATGAATCCCTCTACCGAGCCAGACTTATTGTCCCATTCATCGCCGTACTTACCAAGGGTAATACCGGCACATTTTGAATAACTGATATCGTTATTTTCAATGACCCAGCCCCGACTCCAGTGCGTACCGATCAGCCCGAACTGTTCGGCAGTAGGAGGCACCCAGGGAGTCGCGGCCTGGCTCATTGTAAAACCTGAAACACCAATATAGTTGATGCCCGGTTTCGAAGGATAAAATACAGTTTGGCGGACATTGATTTCAACCATTTCCTTATTGGGATCTGCATTAAAAAAATCTGCCCAGATAACGGTATTGCTTTCATCAACCTTGCAATACCACGCTGGCGCTTTGATAGTCGCCGAATCCAGCTGTTTTATATCCTTAACTTCTGTTAACGGTTTCCCGTTCAGGTACACTTCACCCGTATGGCACCAGTTTCCTTTTTCAAGCCAGTCGCCATGGATTGTATCGCTGTATGGATTAAATTTTCCGAAAAAATGATTGGGCAGCGTAACTGTCCATTTCGTTGCACTTAGTCTCTTCCAGCTTTTGATGATTTCAGATCCTTTTATTTCAACCTTTTCGCCTTTGGCAGCCCTGTACCAGATCCTTTTCTGATCCGAGCTCCCACCCCGTGGGGGCGCCACCTGCTCGCGGTACACGCCGGCATGAACGGTGATCACACTACCGGGCTGGGCTACATGTGCTGCTGCAGTTATAGTCTTGAATGGTCTTCTCAGGCTTCCATCGTTCCCATCATTCCCATTTACAGCGACATGGTACTGCTGAGCCGAGGCGCCAAAAGCGCTCAGTATAAATAAAACCAATATTTTAATCACATTTCCCATCTTTATCTAATTATAACGCGCCCTCAATACCTGCATCATATAAGCATTTACCGTCCATTGATCAGCAATGGGCTGCCCGGTAAAGGGCAATGGGACCATGTAAGGGAACGGTCCGAACTCCGGCGTGATGCTTAAGATTGCCCCAGGTCCTTCAAGTCTTTTACGCTCTGCTACCTTGTCCCACCAGCTTAAATGCATGTTCAGTGCATACTGCCATTCAGTGGCGCGCGGATCAGGCACCTGCGGCCCTTCCTCATAGCCTACCCTTGCGTGGATATGTGCTGTTCTTTCAATGGCCAGTTGCATCGCATCCTGCTGATTTTCTAACAACGATTCAGCCACGCAGACCCAATGTGATGCATCCAAAGTAATCTGCAGATCAGTTATCCTTTGAAGGTAGTCTTTGGTAATATGTGCAGCAAAAGAGAATTTGTTCCGATGGGTTTCATGATATACTTTAATGCCCGTATCCCCGGTGAATCCACGGGCCGCACCGATCAGCGCACTGTTCTCTTCGAAGCTGAAAAAATCCTTACCGGTCTGGGAATTGATCATAAATGGTTTATAGCCCTTCATTTTCCAGAGCCAATTGTTATAGGCATCATAATGTTTGTGATAGTCTGCCTCACTAGTATCATAATGCTGGACTATCAATAACATATCCTCCCTGGCAGCTGTGTCAAAAATATCATCAATCGCTGAGACTGGCAGATCGCCTGCAATAGCATACTCTACACCATCGTACCCCTGCTGTCTGGCTTGTTTGAAAAATTCAGCCAGCTCGGTATTTTCACTTCCCCAACGCGGGCAAAAAAACTTCAGTTCCATAGGGTTATAGCGATGTTTTAATTTTCAGGGTCTCGGGCCTTAGGTAAGGTCTGTTCACATCAATTGTGCCTTTATAGCCGTAAGGATCCTCGCCCGAAACCATCATAATATCCCTCAGATCGTCTGTCGGATCGAATTTACCGTCCTGGTCCCATGGCAGCATCGATTCGGCGCTCATGTAATGATTGACCAATGCAGTACGGAAACAGTCCTCTGTCTTATTTTTCTGGGAACTATGCAGCGTATATCCGTTAAAGAAAACCACTGAACCACTTTTCACTTCCACAGGGATAATATTTTCCTTTTCAAAACCTGAGACGTCGACGGTATCCACATCTGCATATTCGGCACTAGTATTGGGTACCCTGTCCATGATATAACCAGACRTGTTTGATCCCGGAATGATCCATAAACAGCCGTTTTCAAGGCTGGCGTCATCAATGGCAATCCATACGCCTGTCAGTGACCTGTCTCTGGTAGGAATATAATATTCATCCTGGTGCCAGGACTGTCCCGCTTTGCCCGGGGCTTTTACAAACAGCATAGACTGCATGCATTTTACATTGGGGCTTATGATCTTGGTAAGTACATCGGTTATCCTCTGATGAAGAAGATATGATTTGATCACCGTGGATATTTTATGCGGAAAATGTATCGCAATATATTTTTTAAGTATCTCCTCATTTGTCAACTCCCCGGGATCGACCAGTCCATCAACATGGCCGCGGTTCCCCTTGAATATCTCTGCAGTTTCCATTCTCAGCTCATCGATTTCATTCTCAGTCAGTAGTTGCTCTGCAACAAGGTAGCCATATTCTTTATAAAACCCGATGTTAGCTGGCGATACCTTTGCATTCTTTATATGCGCATTTTCAAAATTCATAGCATTGATTATTTCTTGATAAAAATGGATTCAATTTCTTCCAGTGACCTGCCTTTTGTTTCAGGTACCCTAAAAATCACATAGATAAAGGCGATCAGGCAGAATGCGGCATAACAGAACAGTGTATTTGAAGTGCCCAGCTGCCGGGTCATTACTGGAAAGGTATAAGTAACCATAAAATCAGCAAGCCATAAGGCGAGGGTGGCGACCGACATTGCGATCCCGCGGACCCGGTTTGGGAAAATTTCAGAAAGATATACCCAGGTAACTGCGCCCAGCGTACATCCGAAGGTCCCTACATATACCACCATGAGCCCGAGTACCACATAATTATCAAAATACCGGAAGTGAAAACAGAGCGAAATAGCCACTAACGACAGTCCCATCAACAAGCTTCCTATCAATAGGAATTTTTTTCTGCCTACCTTATCTACCAGGCCAATGGCGATAAAAGTTGATACCACGTTCACTACACCGATGCCGATGGTCTGCAATAAAGAAGATGTATTGCTCAGACCGGTTTCTTTAAATATAACAGGCGCGTAGTAAAGTATGGAGTTAATTCCTGTTACTTGCTGAAAGACTGCGATCAGTACCCCGATGAACAGTACTGGGCGGTAAGTCCTACTAAACAATACTTTTAAACCAGAATCTTTTTCGCATTTGAAAGTATTTTCAATTTCCGCAATTTCCACATCAGCGGCTACACTGCCCGATATTTTTGTCAATATCACTAATGCTTCTCCTTTGAGCCCTTTTTTGACCAGCCAGCGGGGAGTTTCAGGAACAAACAACAAGGCCACCAGGAATAAAAACGAAGGGATAAGCTGTGAAATAAACATATACCTCCAGTTGTTTTCTCCAAAACCTTCAAAAAAATAATTGGAGAAATAAGCCAGCAATATCCCAAGGACAATAGCTAGCTGGTATAATGCAACCAGCCTGCCGCGCAGTGAGGCAGG
>NZ_JBFTQI010000060.1:0-13155 GCF_056398925.1 Pedobacter sp. 01T416_2 | reverse complement strand
TTCTTAAACTGGCTGAACATATGAATGAAATAATCGGTGAATACTTAATAATTAAATGATAGGCAGGGGCCAGCCCTGCGGCTACCTTCCTTCAATACGCTGTTGCTGGTGGGGATTGTCCGGGAAATAATCGCCCTGTGCACCGGAAGAAAAACTCTGCTTGATGTTGCGGTAACCATCGCCCAGCGCATCTGCCACCATCCCACCACCTGACTTTGCAGCCTGCGATCCAGAACGGGTAGTAGCAGACACGATCGAATTCACTTTTTGCAGGATCGTATTTCCCCCACCTGCATGCACCACATAATTGGCCACATTCGGTACACAGAAATAACCCACGATGCCGATGATCAAAAAAATCAGGTAAGCGGTATCTAAACTGGAAAAGAAAGTATTCCCCTGCTGTTCGATCTGCGCTAAATCCAGCTTTAGCATATTTTCCTGCACCTTTCCCAGGATACTCGAAAAGATATTACAGATGGGTAACCAGAGAAAAATATTCACATAACGCGCGATCCATACCGTCAAAGTATTCTGAAAACCGTCAAAGACCGCAAATCCAAACACCAGTGGTCCAAGGATGGCCAGTACGATCAGAAAAAAGGTACGCACGGTATTGATGCACAGCGCAGCCGCGGCATAAAGAATCTCCAGCACCTCACTCAGCCACTGCTTGATCGAATTTCTGAAATTATACGATGCCTTAGCAATATTGAACTCCAGCCCACGCGACAGTCCATCCAAAAAAGTTTCTTCTTCCCCGTTTGGATCCTTCGGATAAGCGTATTTATGCCATTTATCCATATCCCCGCTGCCATCTTCCCCGACATACATCTGCCAATAGCGGCTCTTTTTTATTGCGGCTTCCTTCATTTTAAGCAACCGCTCGATTGCTTTATTGCTGTTAGCAACCATGGCATTGGTAGCCGATACCGTTGGTTGTAATACCCCATTGATCATGCCCAGCACCGCCGGAAAAAGCATCACCGCCATGCCCAATGCAAATGGCCGCAACAACGGGTAAAAATCAATAGACTCCGCCGATGCCAGCTGCCGCCATACGCGTGAAGCGATATACCACAAAGCCCCAAAACCAGCGAGTCCCCTGCCGACATTGATCATGCCCGAACATAGCGGCAACATTTCACTATATACCCTGTCCAGCACAGGCTGCAGGCCGGAAATACTCTGTGCCATTCCCTGAGCCATCACATAAGAAGGCAGAAATATTACTGCTAAGAAGGCCACAGACAGATAAACCACTTTTTTCATAAACCCTTGATTTGTTGTTCTGATTATATTGATCTGGCTGATAGCGATGCTAAAAACCCATCCACCAACCAAGCTATCCCTTTAAACAGGCTTAATTCTTCCCCATAAGCACATTACTCAGCCCCTTTACATCCGCTCTTTCTTTGCTCCTTTGCAGATCCAGCATGGCCGCCTGATCATTAAATGCCCGCAAAAACATCAGCTTTTCTTCCGTATCCGCAAAGATCCGGTCAATCGCTGCCAACCTTTCCTGGTCACTCATGCGCAGATTCGACGAAGTAATCACTGTGAGCAGTTCATCCAGGTTATCCTTGCTCAGCTCAAAAAGCTGTCTGTACACCCCGGCCATATAAGCGATATCTTCTTCCGAAAAATTGCCCGAAGCGGAAAAACGCTTAAACGCGCGCTTATATCCGGAAACGATACGACCCTGATAAGTGATAATATCCGCCACTTTGTGATATCTTTTGATCTCCGGGCTCACCAGCATCATGCCGTCCAGAAAGACTTCATGCAAGGAAAAATTCCCTTCAGCGATATCCTTTACCGCCTTATAACCACTGGAAATCAGCAAATAGCCTTTCTTCATATCGGCTAAAATATTCTTCAACTGACTGAGCTTTTCGACATTTAAAAGCAACTGCTGTGCTTCAGTAGACTGGCCGTAACCAGGGGAAGAAAACACGGTCAAAAGGCAGCAAAGTACCACGGAAAAGCGCCTAAAAAGTCTTTTTAATACTGAGCCGAGCAATAACTCAGCGAAATACTCAAACTGATCCCTATTCAAAACCATAAGCCCTCCTCAAGTCTAAAATATCCAAATGATCCCTTTCCCGGTTCCTAACCAACCGTTCCACCTTTCCCATAAAATCGGCAGTAAAAGCAGCCTTATCCTGCATCGCTTCATATAACAGATCAATGCGCCTGATCCGCTCAGCTTCCCCCATCTCCAGCCTGCCCGAAGTCACCACCAAAAGCAGCGATTCCAGATCAAGCGAACAGTCCGCCAGTACTGCTGCTTTCACTTCCAGGATATACAGCTGATCAGCTGGCGAAAGCATGGCATTTCCCTTAAACTCCCCAAACCATCTTGCGATACTGATCTGGTATGCCAGGATTTCTGCCACCTTCACATTTTTTCGAACCGCCGGGCTTACCGTTTTCAAGGAAGAAATAAATGCCTCATGCAGACTGAATTCTCCATTTGTGATATCACGCACGGTCTGCAGTCCCCCATCGACCAACTGGTAACCCTTCTTGGCATAACTTAAGGAAAGCTGTAAAGCAGCAATCTGTTCCAGCAGGTATTTTTTCTGCGTTTTCTTCTGGTTAAAAAATTCGCCAAAGGTCTGTGCATGAGCTGCGCCACCATAGCAGAACATCAAAACCAACAGACCAAGCACCGAAGCCCTCACTTTAAAAGCCGAACGCTTTACTAGACCAACCGCCAATACCGAAACGTTTCCGGCCTTAGCGCAACACTTAATTTTCGATTCCATAGATTTCTTTTAGTTTAGCGCTTTCCTCTATTGAAGAAGCACGTTGAATACTTAAGACCGCATTGCCCCGGTTAAAACTTTTCAGGTCGGTATAATTCGCATCCATCTTTTCAGATGCCTTTGAAATGATCTCCAGTCTTTCCGCATCACTCATTTGCGTTTTAAAGGAATTGACCACCAATAGCAGCTGATCAATATTTTTGATGCTTTCATCCAATATCCCCGAATACACCTTTTGCATATAATCCAGTTCCGAGGCTTCAAAATGTTTATCCTGCTTGAATAAGTTCCAGGCCCACTTGTATTCATCCACAATAGCAACCTGTTTCGCCGTCAGATCCTTCACTTTTTTATAATAGGCAATGGCTGATTTGATCTTCCAGAGTTCCTCGTAATATTCCCGGTAAAGCTCCTTCTGCCGTTGCGTCCAGTCTGCGATCTCTGTCAGCTTTAATTTGGATAGCTGGTTTTCCAAAACCTTCTGCGCATTCTGCAGCCAAATCGTCTCATTCTGCAATCGCTGGATCTTCAGGTCTACCGCCTTGATTACTTTTTTTACGCCCGCCTTGATCACTTCTACCACCGCGATCTGCGCATCTGCTCCTTTTGGTAGCCCCACGATCAAAGTCATCGTACTTACCGGCAGAATTACCATATATTGTTTCATCGTGCTCCGAATTTTAGTCCATAGTTTTCCCAGCCGGTCAGCAGACCGGCCCAATAGATTTTTCATACGTTAATTGATTTTTATCCCTTATACATGTAGCCAGGCAAATGACTTGCCTTCAGATTAATTTCCGACCAACTTTCGAAATTCCCGAGTTCCTAGCAGCAGCACTCCAGAATCGGGATAAAAGCTGATGATCTTGGAATTCCTGGGCACCTGGACCGACCCGCTTTCCTCATCCCAAATCCCCATCCATCGCTCAGTATCATGCTCCAAGCGGCCCAGCTTTCCATTCTCCAGCCGCCTAAAACCCGTCTTTCGAACTATAGAATAGGAACCCTTGACTTTGTTAAAATCCCCAATGATCAGTGTATCCCAAGATTCACTGTACTCTCCCTTGGCGTCATCCACATAGGTACCTGGGATAAAAGATTGCAGGTTCCCATTACTTTTGCAGGCAGTAAAACCCAGCACGCTGAGCAACAGARAAAGAGTTTTTGTTTTCATGATTGATTTGTATTTGGTTAGCATTGTTTACGATTGGATTGGTTTATGAAGTGTATCTGTTAATTCCTTCTGCTTAGCCCTCATCTCAGCCGCCAGAACCGATATTCCTTTCTGGATGCTGCCATAACGCGCCGCGTATTCCTGCACCAATATCTTTTCCCGCTCTTCGGTGGTATAAGCCAAATACTCCTCTAAACTTACTTCTGTCCGGTAGACTTTACTCATCTGCCCACCCAGCGAGAAAAAGATTTCCTTGTATTTCAGTTTGGGATCGTTTGCTTTGTTCAGTGACAGCACCAACGCCTTTTCCTTATCCGTTAGCCCCAATAGCTCCTGGATCTGGTCAAACTTGTTCTGGTATTTACGCTGATCGAGCAAGATCTTACAATCCGCATTATTGATGATCGCCTGTTTCACAATTGGTGACGAGATCACGTCCTCAATCTCCTGGGTCACCACGATCGGTTCCCCAAAAAACTTACGCATCGTTTTAAATAAATAGCGGATGTATTCAGCCATACCCTCCTTCGCTATCGCTTTCCAGCATTCTTCGATCAGCACCACCTTTCGGATACCTTTCAGCTTTCGCATCTTGGAAATCACCATTTCCATAATGATCAGCGTCACTACCGGAAATAAAATCGGGTGATCTTTCACATTATCCAGTTCGAAAACAATAAACCTTTCAGATAACATATCCAGGTTTTCCGAGGCATTGAGCAGGTAATCAAACTCCCCGCCCCGGTAATAGGGATTGAGCACATAAAGGAAATTCCCGATATCAAAATCCTTCTCCTTTACTTTTCCATCAGATAATACCTGCATATATTCCGACATCAGAAACTCATAGAAGGAATTAAAGCAGGGAAAAATATCACTCCTAAGCTCCAGGTGCTCGTAATACAGTTTCAGGGCATTAGAAATCGCTACATATTCTGACCGTCTATAGGGTTCATCATCCTTTTTCCAAAGCGCCAAAAGCAAAGTTTTGATGCTTTCCTTTTTCTCGGTATCCATCTGATCCCCATCGGAGAGGTAAAATGGATTAAACTTGATCGGATCCTCCTCGCTATAGGTGAAATAATAGCCTCCCACCAGCTCGCAAAGCCCTTTATAACTGTGCCCGATATCCACCAAAATGCAGTGTGCTCCCTGCTCATAATAAGAGCGCATCATATGGTTCACTGCAAAAGATTTCCCGGATCCCGATGGCCCGATCAAAAGCTTTGCCCGGTTAGTAATCAGCCCCTTTTCCCAGGGTTCATCGCTGATATCCACGTGTACCGGTTTCCCTGTCAATCGGTCCCCTAATCTAATCCCGAATGGGCTTAAAGAACTCTGGTAAGCCGTTTCCAGGTTAAAAAAACAAGCCGCCTGCTCTAAAAAAGTATCAAAGGAGTCATTCATTGGAAAATCTGCCGCATTTCCCGGCAGGCCAGCCCACCAGATCTGCGCCTGTCCATCCGTTTCCCGTTTTGCTGAGGCATCCAGTCCCGCCATCGCCGAGCCCACCAGGTTTTTCAGATCCAACGACTTCGATCGGTCCGAAGACCAGGCCAGCACATTAAAGTGCGCTTTTACCGGCAAACGTTGTGATGCTACCGCCTCATTTAAAAAGTCATTTACCGCATCGCGGGACAATGCATTCTCCCTCGAATACGCCGACAGTGACTGCAAACGCAGTTTCTTTGCCTCCAACCTCTTCAGCACTTTATCCCTATCACCTATAAAAATATACTGGTTCAAAATATGGTTGCAGGAGAGCAGCGATCCCAGTGGACTGGCAAAACCGATACTGAACTTTGACCTGTCCGAACTGTATTTATCATAATTGATGCGTGGGCCGCACAGTGCAGGCAGTTCTTCCACATCGGAAAGCGTATAAAGCTCACAGCGTTTATCACCCACCCGTATTTCATCACGCAAATGGATATCTGAGATCAGCGGCATTTCCGCTTTGCCCAATAAAAAGCAGTAACGCTCGATCAAGCCTGGTTTATTTGCCGTTCCAGCAACCTCATCATCAGTCAAGCGCACCAGCGATACAAAACCACTATCAGACAAAATCCGGACAAACTGCCCCACATGATCCAAAAAAGAACTGAACACAGCAGGATCTATCGTCTGTTCCGGCACAATACGCCTGCGCAGGATATTGCTGTAAGCCGAATTTGAAAGTTTCCGTCCCATCGGCTTCGCGGTCAGCATCACATAACACTCATGTTCCAGAAATTCCCGCTCATTAAAAAAGCGTTCCGAGGCTCCCGATAAAAAGCTGTGCTCCACCGAAAAATCTGCCTTAAACTGACTTTCCAGGAACCAATCCTGTTTATGCAGCACCGTGCCAACAGGCAACACCCTGATCGCCTTTACCCAGGCCTGGTGATAACTTTCGTAATCCCTTTCCGAAAGCGTAAAAATTTCCGGCAAGTTTAACCTGAACACCACCGTCAGATCCCCCTGCATCGACTGGATGCAGTCATGCTCTACCTTATATATCGGAAATATATCAGCTGCCTCTATCATGACCGAACGTTTTTTAATCCTGTAAACAACCGTCTCGAGCGGAACACCAGATATTTAGGCAAGGCACGCTTGGCCAGATACTTCAGCAAGCCATGTTCCCCAAACTTTGCACTCATGCGGAACACCACTGCAAACAGGCCACCGCCAGACAGCGCAACCAATACCATCAAAACCACCAACGGCACACCCGACACATAACCCACCGCAAAACCGATCAACAGCAGCACCAAACCCAAAGCCAGATAAGCGATATACTGCGCCTTTAAGCCCTTGAACACAATCGGCCTTCCCACGCCTTTATTGATATGATATACTATAGCCATAACTAAATCCCGAAAAATGATTTTAAAACCGTAGCCACAATCACCAGAAACACGCAGCTACCAAACCAGGCAGAAGCCACCTTGGAAGTATCCGGCTCCCCAGCATTCCACTTGTTAAAAACCTTGACCGCACCTATAATACCCATCACTGCACCGATGGCATACATCAGGTCACAGCCGCTATCAAAATACCCCTTAACCTTATTTGTCGCTTCCTGAATCCCTGCATCGCCATCCTGCGCAAAAAGTGGGAATGTAGACCAAAACTGACACCAGCAAAAGATATATACTACCAATAAAAGTTTGGCAAAAAGCGTCCTAAAAGGACTATTGAATTGGTTTTTCATAAAAAACAGATGAAAATAAATTGATTGATGTTGAACTGGAAATAAATGACCGACCGATCAGAAACGATAAGTTAATACCAGAGATTCTCCAGCTCTTCCACAGAAAGGTGAAAAGCCGCATGCGAACTGATAAATTCATTGATTCGCCTGATCCTGGGATGCGAAGCCATGCCCGGATAATTCTCCTTCACCGCTTTCATCAGCTTCAGGAAATCCCTTTTTGATCCGTCTTCCTTTGCCAGCAACAAAAACACATTTTTGATTTCTTCCAACAGATCCGGCACCAGCCCCTGTTGATCCTCCACCTCACGCCCTTCGAGATCCACAAAACCGATCTCTTCCATTCCCACTGAGCTCATGCCTTCAGGTAATTTTGCTTTGCCCATCAGGTCATCCGCCAAAGGAATTCCTGCACTAACCGGACCGGTATGCTGCTGACCCTGGGGAGCATGCCCACCATCCTGCTTTCCAGCGTTCCTGAAATCCAATGGCCCACGCTTTCTTTTCAGATAAAAAAACAGCAAAACACCACCATACCAGACCAGTGCCAGAACCAATAACACCACCATAAACTGAAGCGTAGAAAAACCTTGCAACATAACCGCTCAACTTTTTCCCGGCACCCCATTGTACCGGGATTTGATAAAGCAAAGTTGCGCAAGCTCCAGATCCTCCTATCCAATATTGGATAGATTGGAATCTGAACCGCTCTTAAAACACCCGATAACCCATATTGCGCTATTACTAAAGACATCTACTAAAACCCATTCCTCCGCCTCGCCTTTTCCGGATCATAGGCATCATCCTCATCCATTTTCTTCAGCACCGCTAGTCTCATCATATCCAGAAATGCTGTCTTGCTCATCGTTTTCCTCGCCTTCAGGTCATCAAAGCCGCGTTTGGGCACCCGAAGGTTCACCCCAAAGAACGTACCCACCACCTTGAACAGCTCCACAATCCCGATACTGCCATTATTCACCTGACCTGTTAAATGGATGCCATGTACCAGCTCGATCAGGTGGATATCCTCCCCCGTCCATTTGAACTCCCGCTGCAGACCGCCCAAAGGGTCAACCACTGTCGAAGACAGAGGACCCCGCCCCGAAAGCGCATGCAACAGCGCCAGGATTTCATTACGCAAGCGCTCCTGTGCTAAAAATGAGCTGACCAGCTCAGCCATCGCAGTACCCAAAAACGGCTCATAACCCAATACAACCGGCTGAAGTACATTCCCTGGATCACGCCTGGTATAAAAAAGGTCATCCAGCATGCATCCATCCAATCTGAAATAATCATAATGCAGCGTATGCCGCTCAAAAAAAGCAGCAATAGCGCTCAGCCTGGAGAGATAATATTTCTTTTTCGCCTTCGGCCCGGATTCGGGAACACCCACCAAAAAATGATGGTATGCGGTGTAATACACGATCAAAGACTTAAACCTGGGATAGGTGAATTTATAATAACCGATCTCTTCCTGTGCATCCATAGGCGGATGGGCAGCTACAAAATCAGTCAATTCCTTCAGCGCATCCGCAACTGCAGCAATCTGCGCCTTAAGCAGTGGCACAGGAGACAATTCAACGAGGGACAAAGATTCCAGCCGGGCATGAAGTTCTCCCAGCAGATTTTCACTAAACTTGTTGTACATAGGTTGATATTTAGATAAATTCCCACCTTGCCCGTTAACTGGCAACAACTCTCACAGGCAGAAAAAGTAAATTCATCATGGACTAATGGTCTGTTCCAGATATAAGCAAAAACGCCCCACAGTGATCAGATCCTTTCTTACATGGTTTTCACTGCGTATATTTCAGAAGTCTTGCAAACTGGCAAGGTCCAGTCATATCCAGTTCAGCCCCTTCTGATACGTTATTCCACTTTCTTCACTGATACCATTTTTTGGTCAGATCATAAACAAAAGCATTAACATCACCCGAACAGCAATACCCGTACTAAACCGCTCAATAAGCCGTTATAAAAGAGTATCCGTCCCGACAGGACAATATTACCCCGTTTAAAAATAACAATGGTTGATCTGTGACACAATCGATCACCATGCCACAATTTAACGACTGCGAAGCCGACCTACTGGAAACATTAAGCTTCATCATCCCCCTTCCAACCCCCATGCAAAACCGGGTGAAAGAAGAAAGCCTAATTGAAACTTTCGAGCGCAAAAAATTACTTTTATCACCCGGCGAAACTGCACGCCGTATCTACTTCATACGCAGTGGATTCCTGCGCGCCTATTTCATTGACGACAGCGGAAACGAATGCACCACCTGGTTTACCGGCAAAGGCGATCTGATGATCTCTGTACATAGCTTTTTCACCCAGCAGCCTGCAAATGAGTACATAGAAGTGCTTCAGGACTGCACACTGCAGTCCCTTACCTGGCTCGAGCTGAATGCTTACTACGCTGACTTCAGCGAAGGCAACCTGTTGGGCAGGCTCATCACCCAGCGGTACTTTATCCTAAGCGAAGAAAGGGCAATACTGCTGCACACCCGAAGCCCCGAACAACGCTATGACCTGTTACTCCAAAACCATCCCGAAATCGAACAGCAGACTACCCAACAGAACATCGCCTCCTACCTCGGCATCAGCCGTGAAACACTGAGCAGAATCCGCAGAAAAAAAACCAGAATGTGTCACCAGACACAAAACCGCTAAAACACAACAGGCATTTTTTTATTTAAAAAAGATCTGCTAAAACTAAATTAATGGTTGCTTTATCATCACTTCAATTCTGGAGCGATCAGAAAATCGGCACCCACCTCATATTAATCCCTTGTTGTTCCGTCGTCAAATAAAACCAACCCTCAATCGGAACAACAGTTGATACGAAATAGATGACCACTAATAAGTTTCTTTCCTGATTTCTGTTTCAATTCACCCCTGATCCATTTAATTATCTTTTATGGTATACCCAGAACATATGAAATTATATGGCTAGTCTTCTCCAACTTGGACTGCTCATGAAATAACAAAGCCCGGCAATTTTTAAAACTGCCGGGCTTTGCTATGCAAGTTAAATGGCCTTAGCGGGACGCTAAAACTAGATGAGTTTTCTTTTATCTTTATTTGATGTTTTATAGGGCTCGTCCCCCTCATTTTTGCACCCAAATAGACTCATCAATAACAGCATTTATATTATTCTCATATTGTTGACAGCCCAAATTAAACAGAGCCGTAGATATCCTTCTAACTGATGCCCATAGCGTACTTATCTATTGCTTTAAATTAATTATGATTGGGGATGAACTGTTGAATCGTCTAATCAAACTTATCACAACCGCTCATCACATCCGTCTATATAATATCACAACGGAAATGATCAGACCAATCAAAAAAAACCAAAATAGAACTTTAGCAACAAACCGTTGGTGTAAGATATTCTGTTTTATCACCGCTATTCGTTGATATTCTTTATTTTTTTCTCTTAAACTCATCTTGGAAACTTCAACATGTGTCTCCATTAAATCAACTTCAGATTTATAACTGACTTTCAAATTTATGAAAGCAAAAATCTGAAATAAAAGACCGACAAAACAAACAATAGCTGAAATTTTAAGTAAGCGCATAATAGGTTTAAATTTATGGATTAAAACACTGGTGGACGCATGTCACGTTCAGGATGTTGCCATAAATTAATATCGGACGGGATCTGTAAGATTGGATAATTAATCCCCCCTTTTGTAAAGCTTCAGTCAATTGTTTCCTGTTGTAAAATAAGAGTTCTTGCATACAGTTATGCTTTTTTAATACCGCCTTATCCAATAGCCGAGGGTCTATTGGAGAGATTGCTGATGAACTTGCCATCTGCCTTAACCTTCTGAGTAAATGGAAGCAGCGTAAAACAGAATCCAAACAGCTCTCTTCGGTTCTTACATAAGGCCACCTATCTTGTTAGCCGGGCTGTTAAGCTGAAATGACATAGATTTATAACAGCATGGAATAAAAATCGCTTTTGTCTCTAGTGTACCAATGGCCATCGATGTAGTAATACTTATCCTTTTCTACTTTAACTATAGGAATATCACTTTTTATATACTTCTTCCTAGTGCTGTTATCGTTTAGATCATGAAATGTGTAGTAACCCATTGTAGGCTCGTAGCTGTTGTAAAAAGCTTTATTTTTTTTATCAAAAGCTAAAAACGCTGTTTTATTATATTTATAATTCAACTTAGGACTACGTTTAGAGCTCTTTTCGTTATGAATATTTAAACTCAACTTATAGGTGTTTGTATCATGCCCAGCCAATGTTACCTTCAGTTTAAAAAGTGAATACTCACTGGGTCTGATATCGTAAGTCGTAAGTGAGTTAACATGTAGAGCTTGGCAGAGCTTGCCATTGGAAACATACAGTATTAACTGGTTTATTACGTCCTCGTTTGACCCAGCCCTTTTCACGTAGTTGATTTGTAAAAAAACTTTATTTAATATATTGACAGTATCAACACTCATATAGTTATTTATCAATAAGGTATCTCGTAAATAACTAATGGTTAGCATCCCACTTGAAGGCTTATAATACAAATTAATGTTTGCTTTATTGCCCTCAAAAGATTGTATGTTATAAGATTGGGCTTTTGTTGATCCAATCGTAACATATAAACATATCAATAATACAATAATTATCTTCTTTATCATAGCTCAAAATTTTATTAGCTGTTATCTAAATTTAAAAAATGTTGAATTGCCGCCACTACAGTAATGATGAATTTCCCAGAACTTACTTGCTGAAAATTACTATCCTTAGCTCTTGCTTGGGGAGTCAAAGGGGTTGCACTCCAACTAATAGCGCCATTTGAATAATCCATTGTCTCGCGGTTGTCATAAGCCTGTAATGAGCCAACAATATAGAAGATGAATTGCTTTCGGAGCGTTTCAGCGAAGGCATCAAGATTACCCAGCTTGCCAAATTCCATTCTCGTACCTACGGAGCAATAAAAGCAAGGCTAATCAAACTCGAACTCCTACAGAAATAACAATCCAAGCTACATTTTGGTCTTAGCGAGACKCTAAGACCAAATTGGTGGCTACTTTTCGGCATCTTTATTGTTGATTACTTATAATTTTAAATCAAAACAGGCTTCTCGACACTTAAAGCCGTGAGAATACTTGATATTTTTTGTAAATCGTATGGAATTAAGTCGTCTGTCTTAAAATTGTGTTGAACGGTTTCCCAATCATCGGTTAATTGACCTATGGTAAAGTCCTTGGGTTCTTCATCAAGAGTATAAATCTCTTTTTCATCAAGTCTCCAATAATAATCATTTTCTATTTCTATCTCATTAACATACAACTCTTTATACCTTAAAAGAATTACGGATAGCATTTGCTCTATACTGTCTAACTTAACTTTCATTTTTGGCTACCATTTTACATACAGAACTTCAAGACTAAAAAGGCGTTCGCCAAGTAAATAACAAAGCCCGACATCTCCGCCGGACCTTACTACAATTTTATTCATCTCCCACACGCGACACGTGACTGTTGCACAACTCACAAGTGTTGAAAACGAATCCAGTTAAAGGAGGTATTATTCGGTAAATTGATGATATGCAAGGAAGAAAAAAATATCAGGAAAAGCTGTTCATGAGTTTTCAACTTTCAGATCATGTTCCTAAGGATAATTTTTATCACAGACTGAAAGATATTCTGTCTTTGGATTTTTCATATAAAACAACTGCAGGATATTACGGATCAGAAGGCCAAAAAAGCATATTCAGTTTTCAGGGTATGCCCTCCGCTGWTCTGCCAGGCTTCGCCCGGTGCCCCCTGCTGCTGTATCCGGTTTAAAGGGGAGGCTTCAAACACTGTTTCAGCAAAGGCATAGTCTGTTGCCTTTACAGCCTGCCACTAATGATCGACGAACCATTCGATAGAACAACGGGGAAGTGTAAAGGCATCATAGGATCTGTGAAACACCGAATTAACAAAATAGAACAAATCCATTTTCTATTTATCAAAGTACCTTCCTTAATCTCATCTTTTCAGGTGGTCGTATG
>NZ_JBFTQI010000059.1:0-13242 GCF_056398925.1 Pedobacter sp. 01T416_2 | reverse complement strand
CTCTTAGTCTTAGCGTCTTTCCTAGTCTTAGTTTTTGCCATGGAGACTCGGAGAACACGGAATTACATGATGAGGTCTTAGCGGATGCTAAGACCAGAGCATATCTTGGCGAGACGCTAAGACCAGAGTTTAGGCTGTCGTTTCTTTTCAGCAATGACGAACTAATTTTTCCCAAATGAAAAAAACCTTTCCAAAATGGAAGGGTTTTTTTATGCCTAATTTAACTTTAATAACTCTTTATTATTGTAAATATCTGTAAATCAATTGTTTGTGATTTGTTTTTCTTTTATGGTATAAGAGTTGGCTAATGGCATGTAAAATCAATACAATCATGACAATACTCATTTTTTTAATCCTAATCCTGCTCTGCTGGGCTACTTACAAATCAATCGACTGGTTCGAAAAAATCTAACATTATGATCGCATTATTCATTATCGCCATCGCCGTATTTATCTATATGATCTACGTGCTGATCAAACCCGAAAAATTTTAATCTTTTCTCCTTTAAGGAGCGCAATTAACAAATCAAAAAATGAACACCGAATTAACAGGCATTATCGCCACCTTCCTGCTCACCCTGGTCATCGCAATACCATTGGGTAAATACCTGGCTAAGGTTTTTGCAGGAGAAAAAGTCTGGACAGATTTTTTAAAACCATTGGAAACTGGTATTTACAAGCTTTCCGGAATCAATATTAAAGAACAGATGAACTGGAAACAGCAGTTAAAAGCACTGCTTACCATTAATATACTATGGTTGTTTTACGGCTTTTTTGTCCTCATCTTTCAGGATAAACTTCCATTCAATCCGGATGGCAACTCTGCGATGACGCCAGATTTGGCTTTTAATACCATTATCAGCTTTGTTGCCAACTGTAATCTGCAGCATTATTCGGGCGAAAGTGGCGTAAGTTACCTTACCCAGCAATATGTGCTCATGTTTCTTCAGTTTGTAAGTGCGGCAACTGGTATTGCGGCTGCGGTAGTCCTTTTTAAAGCCTTTAGAGATAAAACAACAACCGAGCTTGGTAACTTCTGGGAGTTTTTTGTAAAATCGATTACCCGTTTATTGTTGCCTTTATCACTTGTGGTTGCTTTAATCTTAACTTTTAATGGTACCCCAGCAAGCTATGAGGGTAAAGATCAATTTATTTCCCTTCAAGGTGATACCGTACATGTTTCGAGAGGACCAGCTGCTCAAATGATTGCCATTAAACATTTAGGTACAAATGGTGGAGGTTATTTTGGGGCCAATTCGGCACATCCTTTTGAAAATCCAAGCTACTTTACCAATATGGTAGAAATGATTGCGCAAACAATTATCCCTTTAGCGATGATCATTGCATTTGGTTATTTTATCCGTAGAAAAAAACTAGCCTGGACCATTTTTGGTGTAATGACCATTGGTTTGTTTATGTTGCTTTTACCAACCTTAAGTTCAGAGTTGGGCGGTAACCCGGCCTTGGCTAAAATGGGTATCTCGCAAACTACCGGTGCAATGGAAGGTAAAGAAGTGCGCTTCGGTCCGGCAGCTACTGCTTATTGGAGTACACTTACCACTGTAATTTCTACAGGATCGGTAAACGGGATGCACGATAGTACCATGCCTTTAACCGGATTATGGCAATTACTGGCCATGATGATCAATTCATTCTACGGAGGCTGCGGCGTAGGTTTATTGAATTACTTCATTTATTTAATTGTTGCTGTATTTATTTCAGGCTTGATGGTGGGAAGAACACCAGAGTTTCTTGGGCATAAAGTAGAGGCAAGAGAGATTAAGATTGCAGCGATTATCACTTTGTTAAGTCCGTTTTTGATCCTTGCTGGAACAGCCATTGCAAGTTATGTTTTTACCAGTCATGGCGATGCTGCATGGGCTGTTCAGCCTAAAAACTGGCTCAATAATCCTGGTTTCCATGGATTCTCAGAAATGTTATATGAAATGACTTCATCCAACGCTAACAATGGCTCAGGGTTTGAAGGACTTGGCGATAACAATATCTTCTGGAATCTATCTACCGGTATTGTGATTTTCCTTGGTCGTTTTTTACCGATTATCGGACCTGTTGCCATCGCTGGATTATTAGGCGCTAAAAAATTCATCCCTGAATCTGCAGGTACACTTAAAACAGATACCAAGACCTTTGCCCTAATGACTTTCGCGGTAATCATCGTGTTAAATGCACTTTCTTATTTCCCTGCTCTGGCTTTAGGTCCATTAGCAGAATATTTTACCATGCTTAAATAAACATACAAATGAAACCCAATAATAAATTGTTCGAACCTGCCTTGGTGCAGACCGCGCTAAAACAATCTTTCATCAAACTCGATCCAAGGGCAATGGTGCGTAATCCGGTCATGTTTACTGTGGAAATAGGAACACTGGTAATGGCTTATGTTACTGTGTACTCTTTTAGCCATAGCGGACAGGGATCACCGTTATACAATTTCTTCATCTTTTTAGTCTTATTGCTTACCGTGCTGTTTGCAAACTTCGCTGAAGCCATTGCAGAGGCAAGAGGGAAAGCACAGGCAGACAGCCTCCGTAAAACAAGAGAAGAAACACCTGCAAAGGTACTTTTGGCCAACGGAATCATCGAAATCCGTTCGTCCAACCAGTTAAAGAAAGGCGATGTGTTTATTTGCGAAACAGGCGATACCATCCCAACTGATGGAGAGATTATTGAAGGTATTGCCACTATTGACGAATCGGCCATTACCGGCGAGTCTGCTCCTGTAATTCGCGAATCGGGGGGAGATAAATCTTCAGTAACCGGAGGTACAAAAGTATTGTCTGATGAGATTAAAGTTCAGGTAAGCACTGCTCCAGGCGAAAGCTTTTTGGATAAGATGATTGCCTTGGTTGAAGGTGCATCGCGCCAGAAAACACCAAACGAAATTGCTTTAACCATTTTACTGGCCAGTTTTACCCTGGTGTTTATCATCGTATGCATAACGTTGAAACCTTTTGCCGATTACGCCAATACGCCGATTACCATTGCTGCACTGATCTCGCTGTTTGTATGTCTGATCCCAACCACCATAGGCGGACTTTTATCTGCCATTGGTATTGCCGGAATGGACAGGGCATTAAGAGCCAACGTAATTACCAAATCGGGTAAAGCGGTAGAAACTGCAGGTGATATTGACGTATTGCTTTTAGACAAGACCGGAACCATCACCATTGGTAACCGTAAAGCAACCAACTTTTATCCAACAGCAGGAGTAAACATTAAAGCTTTTACTGATGCCTGTTTGCTGAGCTCTTTGGCCGATGAAACCCCAGAGGGAAAATCAATCATCGAACTGGCTGCTGAGCAGGGTGTTAAATCTGCCGGAACACCTCAGGGATCTACTTTTATCAAATTTACTGCCGAAACCCGCTCAAGTGGATTAGATACCCTTGATGGAAGAAGAATTAGAAAAGGGGCTTTCGATTCAATCAGGAATATTGTAGAAAAAGCTGGAAATATTTTTCCTTCCGATATCGAAAATCATGTAAAGGCCATTGCTACCAATGGAGGAACGCCACTTGTGGTGTCTGAAAATGAAAAGGCCCTTGGCGTAATCGAGCTTCAGGATATTATTAAACCAGGGATCAGCGAACGTTTCGAACGTTTAAGGAAAATGGGTGTGAAAACCGTGATGGTTACAGGTGATAATCCATTAACAGCTAAATATATTGCAGAGAAAGCTGGTGTTGACGATTTTATAGCTGAGGCCAAACCCGAGGATAAAATGAACTACATCAAAGACGAACAGAACTTAGGCAAACTGGTAGCAATGATGGGAGACGGTACCAATGATGCGCCTGCCTTAGCACAGGCAGATGTCGGTGTAGCCATGAACAGTGGGACACAGGCTGCAAAAGAGGCAGGTAATATGGTCGATTTGGATAACGACCCTACTAAACTGATCGAAATCGTAGAGATCGGTAAACAGTTACTAATTACACGTGGTACACTAACTACTTTTTCCATCGCGAATGATGTGGCCAAGTATTTCGCCATCGTTCCGGCATTGTTTATTGCTTCAATTCCTGCCTTGCAAAGCCTGAACATTATGGGGCTGCACTCACCAGAATCAGCCATCATGTCGGCAGTAATTTTTAACGCCATCATTATCCCGATCCTGATTCCACTGGCATTAAAAGGTGTGGCTTACAAACCTATCGGCGCAACTGCTTTATTACGCAGAAACCTGTTTATATATGGTATTGGTGGTGTAGTAGCCCCATTTATAGGGATTAAAATAATCGATTTATTGGTCGGTCTATTTGTGTAAAGTATTCTTCATTCCCGCGTAGGCGGGAATCTTAAATCTATTGCATTAAGATTCCCAATCAAGTTGGGAATGACGAATCGAATAAAAAATTAAAAGAATATAAAAATGAAAAAGTATATCATTCAATCTATCCGCTTAACCCTAGTCCTATTGGTACTGTTATGCGTAGTATATCCAATCACTGTGGCCTTTATTGGAAAAATGTCTAAAGGCAACGGTGGCGGAGAAAAAATCACCAAAAATGGTAAAACAGTTGGTTATGCGTTGCTGGGTCAATCTTTTACCAAACCGCAATATCTCTGGGGAAGACCATCAGCGGTTGCTTACAATGCAGCGGGTTCTGCAGGTTCTAACAAAGGGCCATCAAACCCTGATTATTTAAAAGAGGTGCAGTCGCGTATCGATACCTTATTGAAATACAACCCAGGTATCAAAAAATCAGATATTCCTGCCGATATGGTTACCGCATCAGGAAGCGGGCTTGATCCGAATATTTCTGAACAGGGTGCCGCGATCCAGGTTGCAAGAGTGGCAAAGGCCAGAAAAATAGATGAGAAGAAAGTGAAAGAGCTAATTGCCATGAATACTCTTAAGCCTTTTATGGGGCTTTTTGGCCCCTCATCGGTAAATGTGTTGAAATTAAACCTTGCCCTGGACGAACTTTAAAAAACTGACCATCCTGCTGCCTGCCTGTAAAGCGTTTGCCAAAACAGTCCGGCAGGCAGCATCACCGGTCAATCTGACAATACCCAAGAATTAACAATAACCAAGCAGATGAGGCCCGTAAAAACGAGCATGGGCCTCATTGGCTTTGCCTTACACAAAACAATTCCAATTTTATGAAAAAATTAGTATTACTAGCCGCTGCAGTTACAGCCGGATTCTTCGCAAAAGCACAGGAAGAACCGAAAATTAAAGTGAGCGGCTATCTTGAAGCCTATTATGGATACGATTTTAACAAACCAGCCGATCATAACCGTCCGGGGTTTATTTATTCACATAACCGTGCAAACGAGGTAAACCTGAACCTTGGTTTTATCAAGGCAGCTTATGATAGCGGAATGATCAGGGCTAATTTAGCAGTAATGGCAGGAACTTATGCCAATGCAAATCTTGCTGCTGAGCCTGGCGTATTAAAAAATATCTTTGAGGCCAATGCTGGCGTGAAATTATCCAAATCGGAAAACCTTTGGGTTGATGCCGGAATCTTTTCTTCGCACATCGGTTTTGAAGGTGCGGTTTCAAAAGACTGTTGGGTGTTAACCAGAAATATTTCTTCTGAGAACACCCCTTATTATGAGTCGGGTGCAAAAATTACTTATGGTACCAAAGATGGCAAATTTACAGCAACAGCACTTTACCTTAACGGATGGCAGCGTATTACCCGCCAGAATGGAAATAACAAACCTGCGGGCGGACTTCAGCTAACCTGGAAACCAACAGACAAGATCATGGTAAACTACAGCAATTATCTTGGAACTGAAGGTGCTGATTCGGTTAGGGTAAACAGGTTTTACCACAACGTTTATGGCATCTTTCAGGTTACCGACAAATTTGGTGTAACCGTTGGATTTGACTATGGAACACAGCAGAAAGCAAAAGGTAGTGATGATAAAAACGAGGTGATTTCACCTGTGGCAATACTTCAATATAAATTTGCACCAAAATGGGCTGTTGCCGGAAGGTTCGAATATTACGAAGATAAAAACGGGATCTTTATCGCCACCGGAACACCAGAAGGTTTCAAGACAAAAGGCTACTCGTTAAACCTTGATTATTCGCCAATCTCCAATGCAATTATCCGTCTGGAAGGAAAGGCCTACGATAGCAAGGATAAAATCTTTGTGAGGGATGCAGCAGCAGTAAATGCCAATACAGCCCTTACAGCGAGTATAGCGGTTTCGTTTTAATAAGAGTCAGTTCGTCATTTCGAGCGGAGCGCCGCGTAGTCGAGAAATCTAATGCAGATCTCTCCATTGCGCTGCGCTTCAGTCGAGATGACGACCATTTTAAAAATGAAATTAACTTTTAGGATAACTCTTTAACAAAAACAATGCATCCATACATAGAAATATTGTTCAGCCTGTTTTTAGCATTCCTTGGAATGTTAATGATGAGAAAATTAAGCTCATTAAAAAGGAAAAGAACATCTGCTATCAAAAAAAGTTATGCTACTGAAAAATACTTTAAACTGATTTCCAGGAAGATTTCACTTAAATTTATGATGGTATTATTTACCCTTATGATTGTTGCCATCACCATATTAATAGAAAAAGGAATAATGGTTGTTACCTGGTAAAAAGATCATGGAAGAAGAACAAAAAGAAGAATCGGTCAGGCATTTTTTGGATCTGGTTAAAAAATCCAGGCGCGGAAAGCTCAAAATTTACATCGGCATGAGTGCCGGTGTGGGTAAAACATACCGTATGCTCCAGGAATCGCATGCCTTGCTGCGGAATGGGGTAGACATTTGTATCGGCTATGTTGAAACCCACAAAAGAGCAGAAACAGAAGCCCTTGTTGCGGGCCTTCCCATTATTCCGCGAAGGAAAATTTTCTATCGTGGCAAAGAAATCGAAGAGATGGACCTGAAAGGAATTATGAATCGCCATCCTGAGATTGTTATTGTAGATGAACTTGCACATACCAATGCCGAGGGCAGTAAGAATACCAAACGCTGGCAAGATGTTTTCGACCTGCTCGAAGCAGGGATCAGTGTGATCTCGGCCGTAAATATTCAGCACCTGGAAAGCATTAATGAGGAAATTGAGCAGATTACAGGCATCGCTGTTACCGAACGTATCCCGGATAAGATATTGGAGATAGCCGATGAAATCGTGAACATCGACCTTACCGCTGACGAATTGGTTACCCGCCTTAAAGAAGGCAAAATTTACGATCAATCAAAAATTGAAAGAGCACTTGGCAATTTTTTTCAGTCCGATAAAATTCTTCAGCTGCGCGAACTGGCCTTAAAAGAGGTGGTGCACCAGGTAGAACGGAAAATCCAGACCGAAATCCCAAAATCAATTAAACTTCGGCCTGAACGTTTTTTAGCCTGTATTTCTTCTAATGCCGAAACCGCAGGGGTAGTGATCCGGAAAACAGCAAGATTAGCTTCCTATTACCGATCGCCATGGATTGTGTTGTATGTGCAGAGCGATAGTGAAAGCATGGAACGTATTAAACTCGATAAGCAGCGCCATCTGATTAACCATTTTAAACTGGCTACCGAGCTTGGGGCCGAAGTGATCAAAGTAAAGAGTAATGCGATAACCAAAACCATCATCGATATTGCAAACGAGAAAGAAATTACCACCATTTGCATCGGAAAACCCCATCTAAATATTTTTCAGGTCATTCTGCGTACGGCGGTTTTTAATGGTTTGTTGAAGAATCTGGCGATGAAGGATATTGATTTGGTTATCCTATCGTAAATAACAATGGCTGGCCACATCATTCTCAAATAATCAAAACCATATCCCTTTATATCGGGTTAAAATAATAGGACCTATAGAAGCAATATGGAAAAAAAAGATACCAAAACACATTTGATTAACGAGATCACCACTACAGGATTACAAACTGCGGCTAAGAAATTGGGCGCTTCGGCAAGTAAAGCACAGATTAGAAAAGGTGTTTCTCAAAACATCAGTTTAATTGATAAATTATTACGCATCGCGCTGATTAAAAGTAAAGATTCGTCGAAAAGGGTACAGAGAGACATAGACTTTGTTGGCCTGGGAATTATTGCAGCACATACCTTTTACCGCGGCTTTAAAAAGAAAAAACGATTGTTGATTTTTGAAGGCGCTTTTCTTACGGCTGCACTTGGAGGGGTATTATTGGCCACGCAACTTAAAACATTAAAACGGCAAATTGCGTGATATTTTGGAGTTGCGGAAAGTCGTCATCTCGATCCGATAGCTATCGGATGAAACGTAATGAAATGGGGATCTGAATAGATTTAGCTTCGCAAAGCACTATTTGGTTTCCAGACTGCGTTACACGCTGATCGAAATGACGATTTCTTTATTGTGGTTTACACCAATACCGAACCACCATCTACCACAATTACTTGCCCTGTGCCGTATTGTTGTTTCATGGTGTATAAAAATGCCTGTGCAATATCGCCGGCTTCTCCAACGCGCTTTACAGGTAAACGTTCACCTACACCAACATAGAGGTTATTTCTATCCTCATCGCTCATGCTGTTCCATAAATTGGTTTTAACCACACCTGGTGATACCGAATTTATACGTACTGGTGCTAGTTCTACAGCCATTGCACGGGTAAAACCTTCCACGGCGCCACAAATACTGGCCGCTACGCCCCAGCCGGCACTTGGTCTTGGGCTGGCAATACCTCCTGTTAAATTAATAGAACCGCCTGCCTTAATTTTCTTTGCTGCATATTTAACTGCAGCAAAAGCCCCCCAATACCTTAATGTAAAAAACTGACGGGCATCATCCAGGTTAGTTTCATTAATCGTATTCAATACCATATTTTCGCCTGCTGTATATACCAGGTGATCGAAAGGTTCGACCGAATTAAAAAACTGTTTGATGTTTTCTTCTTTACTCAGATCTACGGCAAAGCCTTGGCAGTTTTCGGGTAAGGATTTTAATGCCTCATTAATCCTGTTTTCATTACCGGAAACAATTACCACTTTTGCACCATCGTGCGCTGCGGCCTGTGCTGTTGCAAAACCTAGGCCTGAGCTTCCTCCTAATACGATCACTGTTTTTCCTTTCAGTGTAAATTCATTTGCTTTTATTTTCATGATGTTGTAAATTGAAGTGCAAATTTTGAGATATCAACGACCAATTCACTTACCAATTGGTAAAAACGGTCTGAGCTTGTATTTTTTGTCCAACTCAATTCCATACCATATATAAATCCCAATGCCGAACAAACTTATCAGCTATCTGAAACTGTACCATCAAATTTCGGCAGCAGAAGAACAGTATATCGTGGAAGCCTTTAATCCCAAAATGTTTAAAGAAGGAGAAGCGCTCTCCCAGCCAGGCAGTATTAGTAAAGAACTTTTTTTTATTGTTGATGGTGTACTCCGGATCGTTATCCGAAATGAAAAGGGGAATGAAGTGACCCATTACTTTTTAAAGGAAAATCAGTTTTGTACGATATTGAATAGTTTCCATAAGCAGATACCAGCAGAAGAGTGTATACAAGCAGCCTGCAATTGTGAGGTTTTAGGTATTAGTAGAACAGCGCTTTTGAAACTTTACGAACAGGTACCATATCTTAAAACACTTATTGATCAGATTACACAACAAGCTTTAATAGACAAGATCAATATCCGAAATGCCTATTTAGGGCAGGATTCTGCCAATAGATACCGGTTGTTTGTTACCCGTCAGGCCGACATTGCCCTACGTATATCATTAACAGACGTAGCTTCTTATTTGGGCATCACACCACAATCTTTATCCAGGATCAGAAGGAAGATCAATAGCTAGTGGTTATCTTCACTTAAACGTTAATCAACTAACAGATCAGGGATACGTTTATGGATAAGAAAATATGTTTATTGGGAGATGATAAGGGAGGCTATTTTGGCATTTCTTGCTTTAAGCTGTTCCTGTTCAAAAGCAATACCCGATTATTGTAGTCTTGCCATTCATTTTAGCATATTCTTATGACACTTTTTATCCAAAAAATTGTTCAGTTTGTATAACCCTAGGGCAATAATTATTTTATCATAAACATTAATTTAAAAAGGAAAAATGGATTTACAGTTAAAGCATAAAACGGCTTTTATAAGCGGCTCTACCGCTGGGATCGGATTCGCAATTGCCGAAAGTTTATTAAAAGAAGGTGTAAAAGTAATTATCAATGGCCGGTCGCAAAGCAGTGTAGATGATGCAGTGAAATCGTTGCAAGGTATTGCTGGGAGCGAATTTATTTCAGGAATAGCTGCTGATTTTTCGAAAGCCGATGAAGTAAATGACCTGATCGATAAACTACCAGAGATAGATATTCTGATCAACAACGCAGGTATTTTCGAACCTAAAGCTTTTGAAGAGATCAGTGACGACGATTGGTTTAGGTTTTTCGAAGTTAACGTAATGAGTGGGATCAGGTTGTCGCGGCAGCTATTCCCCAAGATGTTAAAGAAAAATTGGGGCAGGATTATTTTTATCTCCAGCGAATCGGCCGTGTTTATCCCGGATGAAATGATCCACTATGGCATGACTAAAACTGCACAGCTGGCGGTTAGCCGTGGTTTGGCAGAATTAACCCAAGGTACCGGGGTAACCGTCAATTCAATTTTGCCAGGCCCTACCAAATCAAAAGGGGTAGGTGTTTTTATTGAAGATTTAGCTAAAAATGGAAACATCACTATTGCTGAGGTAGAAGCCGATTTCTTTAAGAACATGCGGCCCACTTCCTTACTGCAACGCTTTCTTGATGTGAGTGAAATTGCAAATGCGGTTACTTTTTATGTAAGTCCGTTAGCCTCCGGAACCAATGGGGCTGCCATTAGGGTGGAAGGCGGTTTAGTGAGATCAATATTGTAGCAGATTTAGGCGTTTATATTATGCTGGTGAACTTTTAACTTATCATTTTCAGCTGCTAAAAAAAGACTTCTAATAATATTGGGGAGCACTGAAATATTTTTTTTGCTGCACGTAGGGGTAAGTGTCGTGTTTGTTGTCTCATTTTAAAATCAGACAGAAATGGACACAACTTCGACAAAAATTAAAAACAGCTTGGCTACAAGCATTAACTTCAAAAAAGCATCTGGTGTTAAAGCATTAGGTTTAGCTATACTATTAAGCACAGGTTTAAATGGTTTTGCACAAGAAGGCAAAAAAGGGAAAGTAAATATTGGTTTTGTATACCCGGTAAGCACAAACGGAACCCATGCCTCGTTAGATACAAATGTATTTTCTTTAAACGCTTTGGTTGGTGTTTCGGCAGCAGAAAAAGGGCTGTCATTCGCAGGCCTTTCCAATATCGTGCGTAAAAATGCTAGTGGTACACAGTTCGCAGGTTTTTCTAACCACATTGGTGGCAAAGCAAGTGGGGCGCAGTTTGCAGGTTTTATCAATACTTATGGTGGAGGGAATGGGGCCGCTATTGCAGGTTTCGCCAATATCTCAAAAGAAAACAGTGGCGCGCAGGTAGCTGGTTTTATGAACTGGACTTCGAAAAATGTTTCCGCCGTGCAGGTTGCAGGTTTTATGAATAAGGCTGCCGATGTAAAAGGTTCACAAATTGCAGGTTTTATCAATGTGGCAAAGAAAGTGAAAGGCGTTCAGCTTGCTGGTTTTATTAACGTGGCCGATAGCAGTGATTATCCGATTGGGATTATCAATATTGTTAAAAATGGCGAGAAAAGCATTGCTTTAACTACCAACCAGAATTTAACGACCATGGCCACATTCAGATCGGGCGGGAAAGTATTATATGGTATTATCGGCGCTGGTTATAACTTTAAAAATAAAGATGAAGTTTATGCTTTCGAAGCAGGTTTAGGTGCTCACTTTTTTCAATCAGAACACTTTAGGCTAAATGCAGAACTTACCTCGGGTTCATTGCAAAACTTTAAACGTGGCAATTATTTCAAATCTACCTTTCAGTTACTGCCTTCGCTTAGGATAGGTCAGAATTTAGAAATTTTTGCAGGGCCATCGTTCAATTTTGTATCAACCAATACCGAAGAGGGAAAAACCCTACAGAAACACTACATAAAAAGCTGGGATAGAAAAGACAATACCCTACATGCCCTGTTTTTAGGTTATACAGGTGGTTTGGCCATTAGTTTTTAAAATGAATGATTGAATAATTAAATGATTGAATGAGTGAGTTTTGAATGAGGGAATGATTGAGTTTCGCATACCGTCCAACATACACTCAATCTCTCATTCAAAATTCAATAATTAATAAACCTATATATGATTGAATGAGTGAGTTTTGAATGAGGGAATGATTGAGTTTGCATACCTCCAACATACACTCAATCTCTCATTCAAAATTCAATAATTAATAAACCTATATATGATGAATGAGTGAGTTTTGAATAAGGGAATGATTGAGTTTGCATACCTCCAACATACACTCAATCTCTCATTCAAAATTCAATAATTAATAAACCTATATATGATGAATGAGTGAGTTTTGAGTGAGGGAATGATTGAGTTTTGCGTACATCCAACACTTACTCAATAAATCATTCAAGATTCAATAATTAATAAACATATATATTTGATTACAATTAAACCCGTGGAATTAACCGTAGTAGCTTCCAAAATCAGCCATCAATACCATGATGATACCGCATTTGAACATTTGTTCAAAACGCATTACAATGCACTGCACGCTTATGCTCAGGTGATTTTAAAAGATGAAGATGTTGCTGAAGAAATTGTACAGGGAATGTTCTTAAAGTTTTGGGAAAAAAGAGAAAACCTTAAAATACAATCTATAAAAGCATACCTCTACAAATGTGTTTACAACGATAGTTTAAACTACATTAAACAGGAGAAAACCAAAAGCAAATACCAGGAATTTACGGTACACACCATGAATACAGAACATGAACCTGCTGCTGCAAAATTCGAATTTACTGAACTACAGCAGCATTTAAGAGATGCCCTGAACCATTTACCAGAACAATGCCGCACCATTTTTCAAATGAGCAGGTTCGAAGAATTGAAATACCGCGAAATTGCCGATCATTTAGGTCTGTCAATCAAAACGGTAGAAAATCAAATGGGAAAGGCTTTAAGGATTTTAAGACTAAAACTTGCCGATTTCCTGGTGTTTATTTTACTCGGATTATGGTATTACAACGATTTTTTTAATTAGAAGAAAGCGCATGACTGATGAATTATTGATAAAGGTTCTTCTAAAAGAAAGTACTATAGAAGAAAACGAAAAGGTAGAAAAGTGGTTAAACGCTGCCGAAGCCAATAAAAAACATTTTA
>NZ_JBFTQI010000058.1:0-13397 GCF_056398925.1 Pedobacter sp. 01T416_2 | reverse complement strand
GCCCCACCCTGTTTTCTGATCACAAATTGTGAAGAATCTGTTCTAACAGCAAACGGAAGAGATGTTTGGGTAACATTTCCAAAATTATCCCTGATTTTCACCGTATAACGATAACTGCTTTGTGGAAGGACCGAAAAATCCATATAATCTGATGACCGTAACCATTTCGCATCTTCGTTATCTTTATCATTTTTAAAAAGATATTCGAGATCATTGCCTGGCAGTTCAGGTTTATCCGCCGCCATATAAACCATACCTGGTGTAACTGCCGATGGTTTTGAGGCAAATGATGCTTTTAAGTTGCCTGTGCCCAAGGTTTGTTTCCAAAAATTAAATTCTTTTAAGCAAGCACTATAATCAAGACCATAATTGTATATTGAAATTGATGATATTGCTGTTGTGGCACCTGGTCTTCCGCCAGAAGATTCAATCAAAATACGCTGGTCTCTTTGATTATTAGGTACCAGTGCATAACTGGCCGGTTTACCATTGATAAATACCTCGAACTTGCCCTGAGAAAAAGAACAGATTAACTGTTGCCATTTTCCATTACCCACTATCCTTACGGCTTTATTTCCTTTACCAAAAAACAGATCTGTTTTTGAACCAACAGCAGGTAAAAGAGAAAAAACAGCACTAAATGGTTTTGAAAAACCGACCTCTTTTGTAATGTTACCTCTCATAAGGATTTTACTACCATTGGCCAATACAGCAGCTGTTTTTCCATTAATATCGGCAACTTCCACATTCCCCTTGCACGTCAGTTCTCCCAAAGCTGCCCCATTATTGGGCCAGCTTGCTAAATCCCCATATTCAAGGTTTTTTGCAGCTGCGTACAGAACCGTATGGTTAGTTATGCCTTTTGTATAAGCTGCTTTAATCTCTGTATCGGTTAATGGGATATCATAAATTTTCAAAGCGGCCAGCGCACCAGAAAACCCTGAAGTTCCATCATCATTTCCGCCAACAAGAAACCTGGTAAGATTATTTACGAAAAGCATTCTTCTTTCTGCCCTATCCAATTTTCCATCAACATATATACGCTCCATTGTCCCATCAAAAACCATGGTAATCACATGCCACTCATTTGCTTTGGGTAAATTCCTATATCCTAAATTTGCCCAGCCAAGATGGGTGGCAGCGCCTGCACCTTTACTATTCCCATAACCTACCGCAGCATTGCTTAAATCAACACCACCCCGTCCTGTCCATGAAATGATGGTTTCTTCTTTATTAATCTCTGGGTTCAGCACCCACATACTCACGCTATAACTGCTATTCCCCAGCATAGATGAAGGCGCACGAACGGATGACGACAGGCGCTCGGTGCCAGAGAAAACCAAAGCTTTTTTTCCACCTATCATTGAAGTAACTGGCTTGTTTGTTCCGTTAGCAGAAAACACACCGCCCAATTTTCCATTATTTTGAACATGAGCTGCTATTGATCCTATCCGAAGGTGATCAAAGTTCAGATCCACCAACAGTCCCTTCGGTTCAAAATGTTGCAAAGATTCCCTTTTTTTGATGTTGGTGTTCATCACTGGATTATATTCGGCATTGTCGAAAACCTTAATGTTCCATATCGCCTTATTTAGGCCCGGATATTCTGTCCGTAAAATTGTTGTACGCAGATATCTGGCCTTAATGTTCCCAAAATCGACCATTGGACTTCCATGTTGGGTGTTTTTACTCTTATCAATGTACAGTCCCCATGTTTTGCCATCGAGCGAATATTCGATTTTGTATTGATAGTACCAGGTTGCATATTCAAATTGAGTATGTACACTTTTAACATCATAGACTCGGCCTAAATCAACTTGGATCCATGAGGGGCCGATATTGTTTTTGGCTTTCCATAAAGTTCCGTTATTATCATCGAATGCAAATTCTGATTTAAAATCCTGATCATAAGCTGAAGAGGCCACAGCAGTTTTGCCCAGCGCCAGATTTGGATGCGGATTCGCATTTTTTGCCAAATAGCCGATTCCGGAATGTGTAGGCACCAGCTTCAGTATATTTCCTTTCTCATCGAAGATCATTTTATCTGCCGCTACCTGCCTGTGATAGCCACCGTCGTTGTGTGGGTTATTATGCCGGTGATAAACCAGGTAAAAATCATCTCCCTGCTGCAGAACAGACTGATGCCCTGGTCCGTGCACCGTTCCATCGCCATTTGTGGCAAGGATTGGATTATCCGCGGCATACTTAAAAGGTCCCATCGGGTTGCTTGCAGTGGCATACTGTACCCTGTAAGTTCCATCTTCGCAATAACCGGATGAATAAGTAAGATAGTAGATTCCATTTCTTTTAAATACAAATGGAGCCTCGAAAAAGTCTTTTGCATCGGTATTTGGAATCTGAGCAAGTTTTGAAAAGGACTTCATGTCGTCATTCAATAAGCCAACACCGCAACCATGGCCCGGATAAATGCCCCAGGTACCCCAATACATATAATACTTACCATCGTCATCTTTAAAAGTCTGCCCATCAAGTGTGATCACCTTGGGTACCATAAAATTTGAAACTATTGGTTTTCCGGGTGCCAAAAGGGATGTCCATGGGCCAACTGGCGTTGCTGAAGATGCACCAAATATTTCAACGGGCTGACAGTAATATAGATAATACTTTCCATCAGGACCCTGTGTTGCATCCGGTGCCCAGTAATGATGGGTTGTTGGCCAGTTCATATCCTGCATGGTCCAGTTCACAAAATCTTTTGACGTCCATACCTGCGATGGTCCAAATCCGCCTCCATTGCCATCGGTTGTTGCATAAATATAAAAAGTATCTCCAAATTTTTTAACCGTTGGATCTGCAAAATAACCTGGTATAACAGGATTGCCCTGCCCCTTCGTCAAATGCCGAGATTGCGCCATTATAGGTTGGAAAGCGCTACATAAGAGAAAAAAAACGAAGAGGTTTAGATAAATGTTTTTCATAATTAATTGTTGATATCCCGACCTATAAAAACCAGAGTTGATTGATCAGGATGTAAATATAAATGAAGCGTCATCTAGATTTCCGTTGTATATTGATGCATAACATTATTATTTTAACCAAGCACCCCAATCTTTGTTGTACGGCGGGGTACTTGTTAAAATCTAGTAGCTATCAGATAAAAAAGAAGCATAAAAACACAGGGCTTCTTCATAGTTTTATCGATGAATTTTAAGGATTGTTTTTATTCAATATTCTTTAAATTCATTTGCGCTTAGTAAAAGATCCGGGTATAAAATATCTTGATATAAACAGATCTAAGAAGGGTCTTATTGATAAAATGATTTAAACATGAAAATATACAAAGTATTCTTGCGTACCATACTGTTCCCAACTATTTTAGCCATGGGTATCACTTCTGCCAATGCACAAAATGGAGATCAGATATTAGACGGGATCGGCGAAACAGGAATGAGTGCGCGTTATATCTTTAATGGAGATGCCAAAGACTGGTCTCGAAATAATTTTCATGCAAAATTTCAGGGCGACGGAGTCAAATTTATCAACGACAGCCGATTTGGAAAGGTTTTGTCGCTCTCTGGGGATAACAATTCCTTTGTCACAATTCCAGGAGAAGTATTAACAGATATAGAATCGCTCAGCATATCAGGATGGATATACCTCCGTTCTAAGCAGCCCGGCCAGCGGTTTTTTGATTTCGGGAAGGACGTAACCAAACATTTTTTTGTGGCCCCTGTTGGAACAAATGCTCAGGAAGGTTTCCAGACATCGATCACGGCAAAGGAAAACAATAAAAACACAGCGGTTTCTCCTGCTTTAGAACTGAATAAATGGATCTATATTACCATTGTGATAGATATTCCATCAAAATCTATGGTGACCTATGTGAATAGCAAGCCTGTGGCCGAAGCTAAGCACATCCCCCTGGAGTTAACAATGGTATTCGATCAGCAATCAGGGGCAAAAAACCTGTTGTATATCGGAAAATCGCTAGTACCGGGAGATCCTTATCTGAATGCCATGATACATGATTTCCGTATTTACCGGGTTCCGTTAAGTGCGGGGCAGGTTGCCGGAATTTATCGCAATGCCCAAAGAGGTAATCAGGAAAGTGCGGTAAATGTAGGTAAGCGTGAAGATGATCTCCCAAAGTTTTCTTCAGGCACTCCACAGCTTTACAATACTTATTTAGCCCATGTATCAGATATTCAGGTGGAAACAGAAGTAGGAAATTTACCACGGTTACCCAGTTATGTACCGGGCACCTACAAGAATAAGATGAAAGGTCCAAAAGTACGTGTGTTGTGGCCTTCTCCAACTGATAATAGCACGGTCTTGAAACCTGGAAGTTACACCGTTACCGGGCGTGTTGCGGGAACGTCTTTTCAACCTAAAGCATTTGTAACCATAAAAGCGCTTAAAAAATCAGCCTCGCCAGCCTTAAAGCTAGAACCATTTGCTTTAAACAGGGTTTCTCTACAAACGGATGTTCATGGCCATGCAACCAAATTTATCGAAAACCGTGATAAATTTATCAAAACATTAGCTAAAACCGCCCCTAACTCTTTCCTCTACATGTTCCGCCAAGCTTTTGGCCAGAAACAACCCGAAGGAGCAAAACCTCTGGGGGTATGGGACAGTGAAGATACCAAATTAAGGGGGCATGCCACAGGCCACTACCTTTCGGCAATTGCCCAGGCCTATGCTGGTACCGGATATGACAAGGCACTGCAGGCCAATTTCTCAAAAAAAATGGAGTATATGATCAATACACTCTATGAACTATCGCAATTATCAGGGAACCCTAAAAATTCAGATTCCACCTCGGTATCTGATCCGAGCGCTGTGCCGCATGGCCCCGGTAAATCAGATTATGATTCTGACCTTAGTGCATCGGGCATCCGTACAGATTATTGGAACTGGGGAAAAGGATTCATCAGCGCCTATCCTCCCGATCAGTTTATCATGTTGGAAAACGGAGCGAAATATGGAGGACAGAAAAACCAGGTTTGGGCCCCATATTATACCTTGCATAAAATTTTGGCTGGCTTAATAGACGTATATGAGGTAAGTGGCAATAAAAAATCACTTAAAATAGCTACTGACATGAGTGACTGGGTATATACCCGCTTAAGCCAGCTGCCTCAGGAAACGCTTATCAGGATGTGGAATACTTACATCGCCGGAGAGTACGGGGGCATGAATGATGTAATGGCCCGTTTATACCAGATTACAAATGATCCGAAATACCTAAAAACAGCACAATTATTTGATAATATAAAGGTTTTCTTTGGTGATACAGTACATTCGCATGGGCTGGCCAAAAACGTAGATATTTTCCGTGGACTGCATGCTAATCAGCACATACCCCAAATTGTAGGGAGTATCGAAATGTACAGGGTATCCAATAAACCTGAATATTACAGTATAGCGGATAACTTCTGGCACAAAATGGTAGACGATTACATGTATAGTATCGGAGGCGTTGCAGGTGCCCGTAACCCTGCCAATGCGGAGTGTTTTATTGCGCAGCCAGCTACCTTGTACGAAAATGGCTTCTCTGAAGGAGGGCAGAATGAAACCTGTGCCACCTATAATATGCTAAAACTGACCGGAGACCTTTTTCTATTCGATCAGCGGGCAGAGCTGATGGATTATTATGAGCGTGGCTTATACAATCATATCCTGGCATCTGTTGCCCTGAACAGTCCTGCCAATACTTATCATGTACCACTCAGACCAGGATCTGTTAAACAATTTGGCAATGCGGATATGACAGGTTTTACCTGCTGTAACGGCACTGCGATAGAGAGCAGCACCAAATTACAAAATTCAATTTACTTTAAAAGTAAAGATAACCAGGCGCTTTATGTGAACCTGTACATTCCCTCAATACTAACATGGACAGAACGCCAGATTAGGGTAGAACAGACAACAAATTTCCCAAAAGAAGACCACACCCGCCTCACAATTAAGGGCAGCGGAAAATTTGATCTCAATGTGCGTGTGCCAGGCTGGGCCACCAAAGGATTCTTTGTAAAGATCAACGGGAAAGAACAAAAGTTTCAGGCTGAGCCAGGCAGTTACCTAAAGATAAGCCGTACCTGGAAAAATGGCGATATTGTGGATTTAAAGATGCCATTCCAATTCCACCTCGATCCGGTTATGGATCAGCAGAACATTGCCAGTTTGTTTTACGGACCGGTATTGTTGGCAGCGCAGGAACCAGAAGCCAGAAAAGATTGGCGTAAAGTAACCTTGGATGCCAAAGATATTGGCAAATCAATCAAGGGTGATCCACAATCTTTACAGTTCACTATTGATGATGTTGTTTTCAAACCATTTTACGAAACATATGGGCGTCATTCTGTTTACCTGGATGTTACATTAAAATAAGCACTGTTGCGCTAATAGCTGAAGAATGGCCCCATAGGTCACACTTAATGTTTTTCACATTGTAAAATTCCAGTATAGGAATTTTGTTTGTGCTGGAGTATTGATTTATAAAAATTCAATCTCTCCTATGGTTTTAATCATTTATCGCTACCAGATGATTATCTCATTTTCATATCTTTTGGATAAAAAAGAGAAGAGGCTGTGTTCTTTTTGAAGAAACAGCCTCTCACAAAGCAAACAAAATCTTTACTTACTTGCCCTTTCAGTTAATTCTTTAACATTTTTGACCAGAAGACTAAATTCTTCTTTATCATATAATCTGGTTAAAAATCTGATGTAACCATCCCGGTCGATCACTACGTTACGTGTTACACCGGCTTTTTTATCGGCAAATTTCTGGAAAATTTTAGCGCCGGGATCTAGGGCCAATGGATAAGTGATATTCATGTCTTTGTGAAATTTCTGTACCACATCTAATGGTTCATCCCGATCAACACCGATCAATACCACATCTTTATTTTTATAGGCCTGCCAGATGTCCTTTTCTAAATAAGGCATTTCTTCTCTGCATACCTTACACCATGCAGCGGTGAACTGTAGAATGACAATTTTTCCTTTTAATTCTTTTAATGTGGTTTTCTTACCATCATGGAGTACCAGTTCAAAATCATCAGGGGCTTTATCTCCTACTTTTACCAGATAGCCTCTGCTATCGGCATTGGGGTTTTCGAATTTTGGTTGTTGCGCAAATCCACTAAGTGTAAGCAAAACTGCGGCTAAGGTTAATAGTTTAATTTTCATAATGATAAGTTTAAAGAGTTATAATGTTGTCTAAATTATTTTTCAGCGGCTTTCCAGCCTTCATCAAGTGCGGTGGCTACTTCGCCATATTTTCCTTTTTCGCCGAAGTAGGCGTTGCTACCAAAAGTATAAACGGGTTGTTTTACCAGATCGAGCTGGAGTTGCGGCAAAGGATATTCAGTTGGCGTACCGCCTACGAGTAAATTGTTCCTGCGCATAAAGGTAAATGGCAGAAATGCACCACCAGCGCCATCTATTTCAATGGCATATTCATAATGCAACTGTTTTCTCAAATCAGCCTGGTTTGCGGCAACATCAGGAAGCGTTCCTATGGCTTTTCTTACAGCGGCCGGATCATTTAGTATGGCAGCTGCGCCAGCATAATCCTTCAGCCAAAATTTGGATTCAGCCTTTAGTAACCTGATCTCTTCCGCCAGGAAATAAGGATTAACCGCACCAGGTGAGTTTAACGTGTTGGCTGTATTATACCATCTTTTTCGGTACCAATTGGTAAAAAGCCCACGCCCACGCGATTCGATAAATATTCCAAAACTTGTGGTGTATCCAAAATAACTATCAAAACGTTTATCGTTGCTGCTAATGTTGGGTAATATTCCGGTTAAAGGGTAAAATTTAGGGGTATTTCCGGTTTTATCGGCCAAATAGGCAATTTTAAGATCTGGTGGCAACCAACCAGAACCATCTGAATTGCGCTGTAACAAATTGGTCAATAACTGATTGTAATACCCCCCTGTTACCGTGGTGATCACAAAATCGGTGGTAAATCCTTTTTCGGCGTAGGCCAATACTTTATTCCATTGTTCATCGCCAATTTTTTCTGCTTCGGTCTTATCACGGGCCTCAGATGATAAAATCCTTGCAGCCATTGAATTGGCCAGTTTAATAAAGTCGGCTTTACTGAATGTTTTTCCGCTGAGGAAATCGAATTTAAACTGTGTATTCGCTTCAGCCAGTGTTATAGATTTATCAATCAGCTTGATTCCATTGGCAATTAAGGCCTTGTAAGAATCCGGAAAGTCTTTCGTGCTCAAGTTCACGTCATCCACAATAATACCACGGTCGAAAATAACACCAAGATAGCCTTGTGCTATTCCTTTGGCATAATAGGCCGCAACAAGGYAATCCTGCGTTCTATCTGTACCCTGTGTATCGTAAATCTTTTTACCCTGCTTTTCAATAATATCCAATGCCAGCGTGGCATCTAAATTGGCCTGATAAAAGTTATTGTAAAAAGTATTCCAGGTAACTGCACCACGGTAAGAAGTATTGTTATTGAGTCGTAGACGCGGTTCGTTCGCAAAATCCCACCAGGAAGAATTTCCGTTGGTATTGGTTGTCTGATCGGCTAAAAGACTAAAATGCGTGCCAGATGCACTTGTTGAGGTGCTAAAAATAGTTTGAACGCTACTTGTTGTGAGTTTAAGCCCGAGATCTTTTATCTGATCGATGGCTTCCTGATTCGTCAGCGTTGTTGGATTATCGAAATCTGTTTTTTTGCAGGCGCTAAGGCTTAAGGCAATAAGTGATATATAGAATATATTTTTCATTTTCTGTTCGTTAAAAGTTTAGCGTAAGTTTTGCGCTGTAAATGCGGTAGGTTGGATAATCGTAAAAATCCTGATTGCCTTCTGGCGTTACTCCGGTAAAGGATGTCCAGGTGTATAGGTTACGGCCAACTAATGCAAGTCTGGCATTACTTAGTACCCGGTTTATCCCAATAGCTTTTAGCGGCAGTTTGTAGCTTAACGAAACTTCTCTTAGCGATACGTAGCTGCTGTTCTGCAACCAGTAATCGGTGGTTTGCTGGGCATTAAAAACCGCTGTAGTAAAGGCAAGTGGCAAACCTGCCTGCGCCGCCTGATCAGAAAATGGGGAACGGTATTGATAAGTAAGATACTGTTGGGTTTCATTATATTTCTGGCCACCTTTTTTCCAATCCAACACCGCATATAGCGATAAAGGGCCGATATTGAAAGTATTTGAAAAACCGACAATAAAATCGGGCTGTGCATCTCCAATAATTTTCGAATTACCAGTAGCTGCATTTTGGTACAACAATGGTGTTTCAGCTGCCGTACCTTGCTGGCTTTTCAAAACCACAAACCCCAATTGGTTAACAGCAAAATCGCTCAGCTTGTAAATTCCACCTGCTGCATTGGTAACCAGCCCCTGCGCATTGGTTTCCAATTGATCGAGACCAGTGAGCACACTATAACCATAAAAGGCAAAAGGGCTTACTCCAGGTGCTTTTCTAAAATCGCCATCGGTAAACTCTGGTACATCACCCAATGAGGTTATTTTACTTCTAATTCTGCTAAAGGTAATTCCGGTGTTCCAGGTAAAGGCATTTTTGGTAACTACGTTGCCGTTAATTTCGAGCTCGAGCGAATTCGATTTTACTGCACCCAAATTCCCATAAATCCTTGCCGAACCTGTAGTTGGAGGAAAAGCCGGCACCAGGATAAAATCGTTTATACTTTTTGAAAACGCATAATTGGCCTGAACATTAATGCGTTTAAACAACTGCGCGTCAATACCAAATTCGAGTTCGGAGGTAATAGCCCTTTTCAGATCTGTATTTTCACGTTGATTATAGCTTACGCCGCCAGAACTGGATAAGGAAACCTGACTATCCTTAGCACCAAATGGAGGCAAACTTCCGGCCTTGCCATAGGCTACCCTCAATTTTAATTCGTTAATGATACCCAACTTCACATCTTCTGTTAACCGATATGCAGTAGATACCCTTGGGAAAAACGCTGTTCCAACATCAGCACCAAACCTCGAACTGTTATCCAGGCGGCCCAATACATCTATAAAAATCTTTTCCTTCCAAGCTGCTTTCAGGTTTAAAAAGTAACCGTAGTTAACTGTTTGTTCCCAGGTAGAGCCAATACTTCYACTATCAGCTGATGCCGCAGCTAAACTTTTAACAGGTGCACTCAGGTTATAGCCAGAACCAGATAATGAAGTAATCCTGTTTTCTTCGTATACCGCCTTTAACGTTGCCCCGAAGTCGAAATCGTTAAATTTATTATTATAGTTTAGCTGGGCCTGACCGTTTTTGGAAGTGGTTTTTGATGTCTGTTCGCCATAATAACCATTGTTACGGGTAATGTCGGCAGAAATCGTCTGAAAGCCAATCGGGTAGTAATCCGTTTCATTGTAATTTTCATTCTGTATGGAAGTATATACCTCCGCATTCAACTTATCGGTAAACTGGTATTTCACTTTTATACCAGCAAGTAAATTATCGCTGTTATTTTCATATTCACGGTAACTCAACTGGTAAAAAGGATTGTTCACATTGAAGTTCTGTATATCAAAACCATAGGGTTTAAAGGCATATTTCCCTGAGGCATCGCGTTCCTGAAGATTGATAAAAGGTTCGTATAGTGAAGTAGCATATAACAAGGAGCCGCTACCACTTGATGATATGGAAGAAGAAGGCGTTTTGTTGTTAAAGTATTGCAGGCTTAGGTTAATCTCTAAGTTTTTATCCGGTTTATAGCCAAAATTAAACAAGGCTGTTTGTCTTTTATCGGCACCCACAGGTTCTGCAACTCCGCCTTTATATTGATTTTGAAAAGATGCATACAAAGTATATTTATCGCCCGCAGTTGATGCCGAAACAAAATTTGTAAAATATGGATTGTTGTTTAACATGTTAGCCACATTATCGTATACATTTGGGTATGGGTGAAGGTTAAGGGAATAACCGTTAGTTTGTACATCGATGGTCCTGGCGTTGCCGTTAAGCACGAATGAACCATCGGAATTAACCTTAAAATGATGAAACTGAGAAGTTGGCGGCGTATTTTGCACATTGCTTAAGCCAAATTCATTATCGACAATAATATTCACCTTTCCGGTACCTTTTCCTTTTTTGGTGAGCACCTGGATAATTCCGCCTTCACCCCTGGTACCATAAAGGGCCGAAGCCGCTGCGCCTTTAACCACTTCAATCGATTCTATATCCTGCGGATTTAAGTCAGACAGGTTTAATGCGGTTACAAACCCATCCACTACCAAAAGCGGCGCAATATTGCCCGATACCGATTTAGCGCCGCGCAGATAAACCGTTGCCCCCGAATTACCAGAAGATTGACTGATCTGGATCCCTGCAACCTTTCCTCTTAAAGTTTGAGAGGCATCTGTAGCCGGAACGGTATTAATCTGATCGTTATTCACTTTTGTTAGGGCAAAGGTCAACTTTTTGCGACTGGTACCTTCTGCAACGCCCGTAACCACCACATCAGCTAAAAGATGGACATCTTCTTTCAATTCCACATTAATTTCTGATCGGTTATTGATAGCTACAACCTGTTCTAAATAGCCCTGAAAATGGATGATGATACTATCAGCTTTTTGAGATAAGTTTAAATTAAATTCTCCTTTACCATTGGTGCTGGTGCCGATTTTGGTACCTTTTAATTTTATGGTAGCGCCAATAAGTGCTTGCTTATCTTTACTGTCGGTGATCTTACCGCGAATGGTATTTTGAGCAAAAGCCTGCAAACTGCTAAGCAAAACAAAGCAGACTATTAAATGGGTAAAAAATAGTTTCATTTTTATGGATTATAATTAAGGATGATTGGTCTGGTTGAGAAATTGAGTGAGTTTTGAGATTGAAGTTGTTAACACGAGAATTTGTACCTGTACATCTTTTGTATGGTACTGCTCAATGGCTTCTCTCACACCGGGAAGGGTTTTAACGCCATAGCCGGTGTACAGACCAGGGGCATAAATGCTATGCCTATACCACGGACGCCCAGGTAAACCTGCTTGTAGAAGCAATTGTTTTTCAGCCTGAAAAAGTAAGGTATTGAGTTGATCAGTTTTAGTATCCGAAGCGAGTGCAGCAGATACGATCTGATCAAGTTTTGATGATGCAGTTTTTAAACTATCTACTGCTAAGTTCAGTGCTTTAAAATCAAACTCTGGTAATTCAACCTGTACAGGAGGATTTTTCAAGTTTTCTTTAGGATCGTTGGCGAGCTGATAAGCACCACTTAAAACGAGCTTATTCTGGCTTTGAGCACCTTCCCTAAGCTGTTTTGCCAAAGCGTTTACTTCAGTAACATAAGTCGCTATTTTAGCCTGAAGATTAGAAAAATTAAATGGAAGTACATCTGCATTGGCCAAACGTAATACCGCCCGGCCAGCCGTTTGCGATAAGGCCAATCCGTATTCAAAACCYGGATCTTTAAACTTCACAAAGTTGTCGTAAGTATCGAAATTGGTATGGTACTCTCCTCCTTCATCTTCCCCGCCAAAACCAAGGCTTAAAGTAGGGATGCCGAGGTGCTGCAAAAACGCTGAATAATCTGATCCTGTGCCGAGCGCGCCCAGATCGAGTGTTTGGCTATCTTGTATTTTCTTACGGTCGGTAAGCGAGGCTGTAGAAATGGTTTTATTGGCTTTCCACCGCTCAAAAATATTAGAACCAACCTGAGGGTCTTTTACATCTTTCGAAATTTCTGAAACAAAATTTTCTAAAGCATGGGAACCGCCAGCTTCCAAAAAGCCACGGCCATTGCCATCCGAATTGATGTAGGCAACCGCTTTACTGTTTAACTCGTCTGCATGGTCTTCTACCCATTCTGTTGAACCTAAAAGCGATTGTTCTTCTCCATCCCAGGCAATATAAACAAGTGTTCGTTTAGGTTTTATACCTGCCTTTGCCAATTTTCCGATAGATTTTGCTTCTTCCAAAAGGGAGGCCAGCCCACTTACCGGATCTGCAGCGCCATTTACCCAGGCATCGTGATGATTACCACGTATAATCCACTGATTTTTAAATTTACTTCCCTCAAGTTTTGCTACAACATTGTATGCTGGCACAATATCCCAGTTAAAAGCCAGGTTTAAACGGACCACGGTACTTCCATCGCCAATGTGATAGGTAACGGGCAAGCCACCGCTCCAATCGGTAGGTACCACCTCACCTTTAAGTGCAGCAAGCAATGGCAAAGCATCGTGATAACTAATGGGCTGAACCGGAATTTTAAGAATCGTTTTGGCATCTGCCCGCTCCAACCTTTTGGCATTCTTGGTAGAACCGATTCCGGGTGTTAATGGATCACCGGGATAAATTACCATATCCATTACCGATCCCCGTTGAACAGCAAATTCTGGCTTGTAGGCGCCTTGCGGATATACATCTCCTTTCACAAAGCCGTCATCTTTTGGGTCCGAATAAATGATACAGCCCACCGCAC
>NZ_JBFTQI010000057.1:0-13411 GCF_056398925.1 Pedobacter sp. 01T416_2 | reverse complement strand
ATTTAGTGTAATGTTGTTTAAAATGGTATCCGAAAACAAGAAAACATCCTGAAGTACAGTAGCAATATTGCTCCTTAAGTAATCCAGATCAAAATCTTCGATATGAATGCCATCTACGGTGATATCTCCCTTTTTTACTTCATAAAAACGGTTCAGGATATTAATTGTGGAAGATTTACCAGCACCCGTTGCCCCCACCAAGGCCACAGTTTCGCCAGCCTTCACTTCGAATGTAAGATCTTTCAGCACATAGTTTTCGTCGTTATAGGCAAACCAAACCTTTTCGAATTTAATATTTCCGTCTAATTTGGTTGGCTTTTGTCTCCCCGTATTTGGCGTAGTTTCATCAGTATCTAAAACTTTAAAAACACGTTCGGCACCTACCATTCCCATCTGCAGCGTATTAAACTTATCGGCCAACTGGCGGATCGGTGTAAATACCATACCCAGGTACATAATAAACTGTGTGATGGTTCCAGGCGTTACATCCAACGGTTTGGAAAGAATACTTTTTGCGCCGTACCACACCAACAAACCCAACGACATGGCCGAGATTAACTCCACCACCGGAAAAAAGATAGAATAATACCAGTTAGAACGGATATTGGCATCACGATAGCGCTTGTTAATGGCGTAGAATTTTCTGTATTCCTGTTTCTCCCTGGCAAAATACTGCACAATAGATACACCCGTAATGTGTTCCTGCAAAAAAGTATTCAGGTTAGAAACCTCATTTCTAATTTCCTGAAAAGCCACTTTAATCGCTTTCTGAAATTTCCGGGTAGCAATAATCAACAATGGAATGGGCAAGAGCACCACTAAACTCAATTGCCAATCGGTATATAACATGACGCACACAATCACTACCACCTGCAAACTATCGCCTATCATCGAGATTAAACCTTCCGAAAAGATATCGGCAATGGTTTCCAAATCGGAAACCGTTCTGGTAATTAATTGTCCGATGGGCGTTTTATCGAAGAATTTTAGGCGGAGTTTTGTAATGTGGTTAAAAACATTGATCCGAAGATCGCGGATAACCGATTGACCTAATGTATTGGTTAAAAGCGTGTGGTTATATTGAATCAAAGTTTGTAAGATCAACATAAAGATCATCAACATGGTCATATTCACCAGACCAGAATAATTTCCGGTTAAAATATAATGATCGAGTGTATACTTAATTAAAAACGGACGGACCGGAGAAATGGCCGCAAGCAGAATGGTTAAAATAACCGACCACACAAAAACGGCACGGTAAGGCTTTACATATTGAAAAATACGTTTCAGTAATCCGGTGTTGTATACGTCGCCTGTAACTGCCATTTTTTTTTAGTTTTGAATGAAAGAATTTCGAATTATTGAATGTTATAGATACTTTTTCATTCCCTCATTCAATCCCTCTCTCATTCAATCATTTTATATAATCGTATTCTATCTTCACTAAATACAAACCGCAGGCAGGCACCGATTGCCCGGCCTTACTGCGGTTTTTACTTTCTATTATTGCTTTAAAATCTGTTAAATTTATTTCTTTTTTACCGATCTGTACCAAAGTACCCATAATGGCTCTTACCATGTTGCGTAGAAAACGGTCGGCCTGAATGGTAAAAACCAATCCATCTTCCTGTCGCTCGAAAACGGCTTTGCTTATTTTACAGTTATTGGTAAAAGTTTGCGTGTTTGATTTACTAAAACACGAAAAATCGGTATAGTTTAATAACAGTGCCGCTGCCTCGTTCATTGCTTCCACATCCAGTTTATCTTTAACCAACCACGATCGGTTAAGTTTAAAAGGATTCTTTTCGAAGTGAAGGTAATATTTATAAGCACGGGCAGTGGCATCGAAGCGGGCATGGGCATCATCATGTACCGGTATAATCCGTTTTGCTGCAATTTGATAAGGCAGCATGGCATTAATACCGGTTACCCCACTTAAAACCTTTGCCTCTTCTACACTTTCAACATCAAAATGCGCATAAAAATCAGTAGCATGCACGCCTGCATCCGTTCTTCCACAGCCCAACGTTTCGATGGGCTGTCTAAAAAAAACAGACATAGCCTTATCTAACAATTCCTGAACGGTAATTGCATTAGGTTGTGTTTGCCAGCCATGGTATAAGCTGCCATCATAAGCCAATTGGATGAAGTACCTTTTTTTACTCAAAGCGATGCAAAAATACTTTTTTCCTTTTATTTAGAAGGAAAGCGTTCTACATTTATTATAAGTAGCCATAACTAAGGCTTAGCGGTATTTTTCTCGTCAAACTGCCACTTATTATCGTAAAAACCGGCCAGCTTAATGCCTTTGCTTCCTTCTTTTGGTAACTCAGATGAAAAAATCATAAAATCAGGGAAACCACTACCTCCAGCAAAATACTGGTTGGCATAAGCCGCTTTCATCCCTTTTACTCCAGTACTGGCCACTACGCCTATCAATAGTTTATTGTCGTGCTGAGGCCAAATGTAATATGCGGCTAAATCATCGCCTTTCAACACATGTTGTTTCGTGGTTATTTGCGAATTGCTTACTTGTATAGGACAATCTTTAAGTAATTTATTCCAGGCTGTATTATTTTCGGAGTTTCCATATAAAATAATATTACGCCCCTGGTATTTTGATGCTGAAAATTCTTTATCCATAATGATATCAATAGCTCCATTGCCCCGGTAATACCAGCTTTCAGCATCGTATTTGGCTTTATTTAAATTAGCCAGATTGACTTCGGCAGAACCGTTTGTTCCTACCACAAAAACCATTTTATGATTAAAAGCTTCTTTAAATGTGCCATATCGTAACGGATTTTTATCTCTTTTGTCAATTTTGGTGATGATTTGCCACGCATCGTTATTTTTCTCTAAAAACAGGGTATCGTTAACGCTTTGTGTGGTATAATTAATAACTGTTAAACTATCTAAAGTAATTTTTATGGGTGTTTTTGCAACATAATCTGTTAAAGCCAATTTTAAAAGCGCAACGTTCTCGGTTTTACCAACAATGGTTGATAGCTTCCTGTCTCTTGTTAAAATGATGCGACTATATTGTAAAGGCTGCGTTTGCTGATAAATAGTAGCCCAGCGATAAGTAGACGAAATTCCGGGACTGGATGTGGTAAAATCGATGCGGTTTACAGCAGAATCGGCAGCAATAGTATGCCACTTAAAAAAACTAAAAATAGGTGGCCAATCTACACTTTGATCACCGAACCAGTGCTCGCCACCTGGATATTCATAATAACTAAAATCGGCATGAAAACCAGCAAGCAATTTCTTCATTTGCCTTGCATAACTAACAGGCACTACCCTATCCGCATCGCCATGCAAAACATAAACGCCCAATGGTGTATAATTAGTCACTAATTTCGGAACATCGCTCTGGTTGCCAGCTCTTAACAACATCCTTTCGACCATATTTTTACTACTATCAGGGATTTTCCCATCGGCAGAACCGTAATCTTTAAGCGAAGCATAACCTGCGGCAGGCGCAATAGCAGCCCATTTATCGGGATAAGTGGCGCCTAAAAACCAGGTACCATGTCCACCCATAGAATGGCCGGTGAGGTAAATCTGTTTATCGTTCGGTTTAAACTGATCCTTTGCCAACGCCAGCACTTCTAAAGCATCCTGTCTACCCCAATCTTCCCAATTAAAACCACGTGGCCTGCGGTTAGTGGCAGCAACTACCGTTCCCCAATCTTTAGATTTATAGGCTTTAGCCTGACCAATGGCTTCAACACCTGCACCGTGGACCGACAGAAATAATGCTGAATTTGGTTTCCAGCCGTTAAGTTGCGGGGTAACTGCGAAATACTGCAAGCTGCCATCAATTTTACTGATAAAAGTCTGTTTATAGCTTGATGAATTTGCTAAAGCTTCAATTACAATCGTTTTCTGATCTACATTTGTTTTGTTCTGTAAGAGTTGTATTTCGAGATTATAATTACCTGGTGTGGTTATGGTACTTGCATCTAACTCAAAAATCACCTTCCTCATGCTCAGTTTGGCGATACGCGAAATGGCCACTTCCTGCTGTTTACCATTTAAAACAGTTTTGATTTGCAAATCATTAACATCTTTCAAAGAAGAATTACTTACCGTTAATGCCCCTTTTAGTACACCATTTGCCTGATTGAGCACAATACTCGGTAAAGTAACGTCGTCTGTATGGATGATTAACTTTTTAGCATTAATAATGATCATTGGCAATATGCTGGCACCTCTTACAAAAAGCTCGTTTACACCTTTTTTTAATTGAACCGGAATATTCATATAAGCCGATGCATAGGGATCGCCCATATGTGGGGTACCATTGAAAAACAAACTATTGCCTCCAACTACATTTAAAATTGCGGTTTGTTCTTTTGGGGAAGTATAAGTAATGTAGATATAATCAGAACCTCTATCTATGCTACCTGGATTCAGGAAAGGATTATTTGTAGCCTGAAAAGATCTTCTGGAGAATGCACTAAAACGGCCATTAGCATCTGCTTTAATTGCTTTCCACAATATTTTTTGGCCATCTTTTCCTTCAGAAAATGCCCCATTTTCGGTGGGACTCTGTAATTTTCCATTCGCCATTTGCCAGGCCAGTAAATCGGTATAAACGGCTTCGCGGCCATAGCGGCTACCACTGGCTACCGTTAATGCCTGCTCAAATTTAAGGGTATCTTGCGCAAAGGTGTTTGTTGCAGCAAGTAGGAGAATTAGAAAAAGTAAGTTTTTCAGCATAAACGTTTTATTAACAAACTGTTTAATTTCGTTTTTATATTTTACTTGTCATCCTGAGCTTGTCGAAGGATAAGCTTTAAAGGCATTTCGACAGGCTCAACGTGACAACCTGTATAAATTTTTCATCATTTTTTAACCAGTCGCTAAGTATTCCAGTTAAAAATGTATTTCTTTAAAGCAGTAATACCGTGGGTAACTGCTTAACTGAGAAAAGCATTAAATCTGTTATGGTTTGGATGGAAAATCAAATGTATTAAAACTTAGTGTTTTTAACAAAATCTCCGATTAGCAGGAAGAATGTTTTTTCAAGGTTGAAATAGAATCCCTATAATTGTTTATTATTTTAAATTGACATGATACAAAGAATACAATCGATCTGGCTTTTTTTAGCAGCATTAACCTTAGTTTTAATGTTGTTTTTACCTATCGCCACAAAAGATGTTGCAGGAACAGAATCAGCGGTATATACCACCGGGCTATACCAAACTTTAACCATTAAAGCAGGCATAAGTCTTAAAGTTCAATCTTTTCTACCTTTAATTATCACCAATATCGCTGTTGCATTTATTTGTTTAATGAATATTTTCAACTATAAAAAAAGAAGTTTTCAAAAACGTATTGCCGTTATTTCGATCATACTAATTGGAGGTTTTGCTTTTTGGTGCAGTGTTTATGCTAAAAAACTACCTGGCGGTATTGAAGGTGCTAGTTTTGGTGTTGGAGCATATTTGCCTGCCTTAGCTATTTTATTCGTTGTACTTGGCATTTTCGGCATCAATAAAGATGAAAGATTAATCCGCTCGGCCGAAAGGTTAAGATAATTCGCTTATGACTTACAGAAATACATTTACCGTTCTTTTTATCTGTTTACTCTTTTCGTGCAAAAAAGGCGGAAGCAAATCTGAAATAAATTTCCCATTAATGCTACAAACAGAAAATCTGGTTAAAAAATCGGAAACACGTTTATTTACGGCGAACGGTGAAATAAAAGATCAAAATATAATTAAGCAGTTTATTAAAAACGAAAGCATCTTTATTTTACCAGATCACTAGGTTGCAGATGGTAGCAGTCTGGTTTTTTCAACTAATGATGTGGCAACAATTGACGGAAATGTAAACTATACAGTAGTAAAAGACGGAGATTTAATTTTGTTCTACTCTCCAAAAACCGTGTTAACCAACAATCAACTCATTGATCAGATTTTTAAATACCGGGCTCCAATAACTCCTATCCCAACTCAGAATGGATACAACTTTATTACACAGGAAGTAAGGGTTGCCCGTGGGGATTACGATAAATTTTCATTTTCGAGAACAGTTTTTTTGCTAAAACGCGGAGCCACTTCAAAACAATTGGGGATTACATTTAACGATATTGCAGATGATATAGTTTCCAAATTGACAGCTCAGGATACCCTGGCCTATTTAGAAACCGCACTGATTATGGCCCGTTAACGACTCAAAAAACAAAATAGTTTGATTAAAACTATTTATCTAATATTAATTTTAAATATTTTTTGGCACTAATCTGCTTTGCAAACATTTTCAACTTTAAAAGTAGAAGCGCTCAAAAGAGGATTACAATGCTGACCATCATTACTAATTGCCGGTTTTGCATTTTGGTGTAACTTTTATGCCCACACTCATTATTTTATTTTTGATTCTTGCCATCTTCGGCATTAACAAGGATGAAAGATTGATACGCTCGGCTGAAAGCTTGCGCTAATTCTTTAATTTTAACAGAAAATTACCTCTCTCTATGCACATTAAAATAAATCATGCGGTTAACTATATCTGTTTAGTGGTTTTGCTTTGCGGAATCTTATCATGCAACAAAAGCATCCATACTTTTGAAAAAGCCAAAATCGAAAAAAGTGTTGATTCTATTTACCTTAAACAGAGAATAGCCGAAATAAAAGGTTTAAATACCGATGTTTTTACAAAAGGGTCATTCAAAGGCGCTGGTGGTACACCAATTGTATACCGTTTATTAAAACCAAAAAGTACAAACAGAAAACTTCCACTGGTAATTGTATTTCATGGATCAAACGCGGTTGGAAACGACAATAGCAGCCAGCTGGGTATTTTGGCAAAACTATTTGCTACGGATGAAATACAGGCAAAATACCCAGCTTTTGTTTTGGCACCCCAGTTCCCTTCGCGATCATCAAATTACGTGATGGACCAAAGCAGAAATCTACTTACCTCTGTACCACAGCCGTGTTTAACAACCGCATTACAGCTGATTGATAGCTTAAAAAGCAATTTAAATATTGATGTGAATAGGATTTATCTGATCGGTTTTTCGATGGGGGCTTCTTCTGTGATCAATGCCTTATCGTTAAAACCAGATTTATTTGCCGCAGGCATAAGCATTTCTGGCATACCGCAATTCGACAAAGTAAAAACACTCACGAACATTCCAATTTGGTTGATTCACGGAAATATGGATACCGAAAACCCTTTTAATAGTGATGAAAAGTTTTTTGAAGAGGTAAAATACAACAACAGAACCAGGTTTTGGGAATTCGACAGTCTGGCCCACAACGATATTTTCGCTCCCGCAATTTTAACTGACGAACTGCCCCATTGGCTGTTTAAATACAAACATAAATAGCTGCTTTACCCCAGCAACCTAAACCCGGTTGRCGTGAAAATCCTTTTTAAAACCTGAAAGGTTTGAAAAAGATTGAAACAGAAAACGGGACTGAGGTAACCTAAGCACAACTGCAGCCGCTTTCCAAACAAAAAACACGTGTTCTTGTTGCAATCACGACCTCAATTTAAACCTTCTACACCCTACCTTTTCCATCATCCATCTTACATCTACTGTTACTTCCTTATTTTCAAATATTTAGCTTAAAAAACTATTTACTTGATTATCTGTGAAATACGAAATATTAACCTTACCTTTGCGGCTCAATTAAAAATAAAAAGACGAATGACAAACCCATTTCAATTATTGGGGATAAGTGATGACGTCGTTAATGCCGTAAAGGATCTTGGATTTGAAACTCCAACACCTATTCAGGAGCAAAGTATTCCTGTACTGTTAGAAGGCACTAATGATTTTGTTGGTTTGGCCCAAACAGGAACAGGAAAAACAGCCGCATTTGGTTTGCCGCTGTTAGAACTAATCGATTTTAAAGTTAATAAACCACAGGCATTGATTTTATGCCCTACCCGTGAGTTATGCTTGCAAATCGCTAACGACCTTAAAAACTTTTCTAAAAACGTTGCTAATGCCCACGTTGTTGCCGTTTATGGTGGCGCGAACATTATGCAACAACTACGCGAAATACGCCAAGGCGTTCAGATCGTAGTGGCCACGCCCGGCCGTATGTTGGACATCATTGGCCGTAAAGCCATTGATTTTTCTTCAGTTAAATATGTTGTGCTTGATGAAGCTGACGAGATGTTGAACATGGGTTTCCAGGACGACATTAACGACATTTTATCAACTACTCCTGATGACAAAAAAACCTGGTTATTCTCGGCTACCATGCCTGCAGAAGTTCGCCGTATAGCTAAAAACTATATGGACAACCCTGTTGAATTAACCATGGGCACAAAAAATACAGGTAATGTAAACATCGAACACGAATATTATATTGTTCGTGCACGTGATAAATACGCTGCCTTAAAACGTATTGTAGATTTTAACCCTGAAATTTTTGCCGTAGTATTTTGTAAAACCAAATTGGATACACAAGATGTTGCCGAGCACTTAATTAAAGATGGTTACAATGCTGATGCCTTGCACGGCGATTTATCGCAACAACAACGTGATAAAGTAATGCAACGTTTCCGTGAGCGTAACATGCAGTTGTTAATTGCTACTGATGTTGCCGCACGTGGTATCGATGTAAACAATGTAACACACGTAATCAACTATTCTTTACCTGACGAAATTGAAAGTTATACCCACCGTTCTGGCCGTACAGGCCGTGCTGGTAAAACTGGTATCTCTATCTGTATCATCAACTCTAAAGAAGTTGGAAAAATCCGTCAGTTAGAACGCATTATTGGTAAACAATTTACCAAAGCTGAGCTTCCTACAGGATTTGATGTTTGTGAAAAACAATTGTTCTCTTTGGTACATAAAGTACACAATGTAGAAGTTAACAACGAACAGATTGATCAGTACATTCCACGTATTATGGATGAATTTGCTGATTTATCAAAAGAAGATGTAATTAAACGTTTTGCTTCATTAGAATTTAACCGTTTCTTGGATTACTACTCTAAAGCACCTGACTTAAATGCTGCAGTTGGCGACGACCGCGGTGCAGACAGAGGCGAAAGAGGTGCCGGACGTGGACGTGGTAGCGAAGGTTACACCCGTTTGTTCATCAACTTAGGTTCTGTAGATGAGTTTACCCGTGGCGATATGTTATCATTTATCTGTAACAACGGTAAAATTGGTGGCAAAAGCGTTGGTAAAATCGATTTAAAAGGTGTTTTCTCTTTCTTTGAAGTGGAAGACGACGTAGCTGACAAAGTTTTTGAAGGCTTTAAATCTGTTGAGTTTAACGGTCGTCAGGTACGCATCGAGAAAAGCGGAGACGGTGGTCGTGGTGAAGGCGCAGGTGAAAGACGCGGTGGTGGCGAAAGACGTAGCGGTGGCGGTGAACGCAGAAGCGGCGGTGGCGGCGGTTATCGTGGCGGCGGCGACAGAAAATCTGGCGGTGGTAGTGGAAGACGTGAAGGTGGAAACAGCGGTGGCGGTTTCAGAGATTTCTCTGGACGTAGCCGTGACGACAAAGGTGGTAACACTGGAGGTCCACGCAGAGAAGGCGGAAACCGTGAAGGTGGCAGTGGCGAACGCAGAAAAAAATGGTAAATCACTAAACCAAATATTTTACAGCCGTTCTGATTATTCAGAGCGGCTTTTTTTATGGGTAAATTTTGTTGTTTTGAGGATCGTCATTTCGAGCGAAGTGCAACGCAGCCGAGAACCAGGTAGTGCTCAGCGAAACTAAATCTACAGCAGCTCTCTCGCGCGAAAGTTCGGGACTACACTACATCCGATAGCTATCGGATCGAGATGACGATCATTCTATATATATGTGATGTCAGATGTTACCATCTGACTTTTCTTACTAAATCAATCTCCAGTCAGATGGTAACATCTGACTTCACACCCAATTTTTGTTTAAAAACAGCTATAAAACATTATATTTAACGTTTAGATATACTAAACACGATCATGCGTTATTTAAAGTTTTTCATCGTTTTATTTTCACTATTCATCAGCAGTAAACTTTCTGCCCAACAAAAGGTTTCTGATCAAAAAATGCAGTGGTTTGCTGATGCCAAACTGGGTATTTTCATCCATTGGGGTATTTATTCGGTTAATGGTATTTCCGAATCGTGGTCGTTTTTTAACAACTACATCAATCATGATGCTTACATGAAACAGCTTGATGGTTTTACCGCTGCAAAGTACAAACCAGAAGAATGGGTAAACCTGATTAAAGAAAGTGGCGCCAAATATGCCGTAATTACCACAAAACACCATGATGGTATTGCCCTTTGGGATAGTAAAGCTCCCTTAGCCACTACCACACTAAAAAATAGTGCTGCCAAAAAAGATTTAATCACTCCATTTGTGGCCGAACTTAAAAAATCGGGTCTTAAAACAGGGTTATATTTTTCTCTACCTGATTGGAGCTACCCGGATTATGATGGTTTTACCCGCGACAGGAAACGTTATGATTATAAACAGGATACACCACGCTTTAAAAAATTCCAAAATTATTTTCAAGGGCAGTTAAACGAACTTTCGGCCAAATATAATCCTGATCTGGTATGGTTTGATGGCGATTGGGAGCATAGTGGAGAAGAATGGCAGGCCAAAAACATATTGACAAATTTACGCAAGGTAAATCAGAACATCATTATCAACTCTCGCTTAAACGGGCATGGCGATTACGATACACCGGAGCAAGGTGTTCCCGTTGTAAAACCAAACTCACCAGAATGGGAACTTTGTTACACCATGAATGATTCGTGGGGCTATCAGCCTTATGACAATCATTATAAATCATCAAACATGATCATCCGCACGCTGGTTGATTGTATTAGCATGGGCGGTAACTTATTGCTTGATATTGGACCAAAAGCAGATGGAACCATTGCGTCAGAGCAGGTTAAAATTTTAAAGGATTTAGGCCGCTGGACCCAGAAACACGCAGAGGCCATTTATGGTACACAGGCCGGGATTCCAGATGGGCATATTATCGGTAAAACTACCTTATCCAAAAACAAAGATGTATTGTACCTGTATCTCGATTATAAAACCAAAAACGGGATTTTACTATCAGGTATAAAATCAAAAATAAACAAGATTGAAGTAGTTGGTAGCAAAGCTCAGCCATATACAATTAAGCTAAATGAAACAGATTATCTGCTTAATTTAAAAGATGCCGATTTTGACAGCGATGTAACCGTTCTAAAAGTATCATTAAACGGCCCTATTCAGCTCGATGAAGACAAACAGGAAACCCTTTCGCTCGCAGACTTATATGCTGCGCCCAAACAACGGGGTTTGACCAACTTAAATCTAAACAGGCTGACCATTAACTTAAATGCGGGTACAAATGTATTTCAAAATACCGGTTTACCTGCTGATGGCTTAGACTTTAACCCTGGAATTAAAAGCGCAGATCAAAAGATTAGCAATTGGGTAATTAAAAACGCAGAAGCGCTATACAAAACAACGGGCGGAATTCCGTCTGGACATTACCAAGGCAATACGGCACTTTCTGCAGATAAACAAACCCTTTACTTATTTGTAGAAGGCACGCCAACCGGGCCAATTGCCATTAAAGGTTTAAAAAACAACATCAGCAGGATCAGGATTGTGGGTGAAGGTACCATGCTACCGCACGAAATTTATAACAAACTGTATTGGAGCAAAATACCGGGCATTGTTTACATTCCGGTACCCAAAGATAAACTAGATCCCGAATTAACCGTAATTGCAGTACTTTTAGATAGCCCGATTGATTTGTACCGCGAAAAAGTTGGCGCGATTGAAAGCAACCTCTAATTATTTAACAATTGTAAAATAGTGGCGCGACTTTACGATTATCCTTAAATTGCATTACTTTCGCACATCATGCAGGCAAAATATATCTCATATCAGGAAACCGGATCATTTTCAAAACTGGTTTTAGATTATATTAACGACGAAAATCAGCTTAAAGCTTTTTATAGCTATCGTCCTGATATGGAGGGTTTAGCCAAAGCAATTGAGCATAGAAATTTTTTAGGCAATAGAGAAACTTTAGTTAAGGTTTTACAAGATCAATACCAGCATTTACAGCCCAATAAATCGGTTACCAAAAACATAGAACTTTTAGGTTCAGCGAACACCTTTACGGTTACAACGGGCCACCAATTGAATTTATTTACTGGTCCACTTTATTTTATTTACAAAATTGTAACCACCATTAATTTAGCCATCGAGTTAAAAATGGCACATCCCGATAAAAATTTTGTTCCGGTTTATTGGATGGCAACAGAGGATCACGATTTTGATGAAATTAACCATGTAAGTGTTGATGAAAAGAACATTAGCTGGATACAGCAAACCAACGGCGCCACCGGAAGACTAAGCACCAAAACCGTTGCCGCAGCGGTAACGGCTTATAAAGGATACCTCGGGATCTCTAAAAACGGAAAACGAATTGCCAAATTGGTAGAACAGGCCTATTTGCAACACGATAATTTAGCCGACGCCACCAGGTTTTTGGTGAATAACTTATTCGAGAAATATGGTCTGGTGATTGTAAATGCGGATGATGCACAACTAAAAAAACAATTCGCGAATATCATTACCGAAGATATTATTCAGCATAATAGTGCAAAAAATATCGACGAAAGTTCGAAAAACCTGGAGGATTTAGGCTATAAAACACAGGTGAATGGCCGTGATATTAACTTCTTTTACCTTATCGACAATCTGCGTGAGCGTTTGATCTTCGAAAAAGGAAAATACATTGTAAATCATACAGACATTAGTTTTACGGAAGCGGAACTAAAAGCCGAAATCGAATCACATCCCGAGCGTTTTAGTCCGAATGTGGTAATGCGGCCCATGTACCAGGAAGTGATTTTGCCAAACATTGCTTATATAGGTGGTGGTGCAGAAGTAGCTTACTGGATGCAGTTAAGGGCAAATTTCGACTTTTATAAAGTTGATTTCCCAGTTTTATTGCTTCGTAACTCAGCTTTATTGATTGATAAACGCAGTGCGCAGAATTTATACCACTTAGGTTTTTCTTTAGAAGATATATTTTTACCAGTTGAAGCGTTAAAAAACATTTGGGTAAAGCGAAATACAACTGCCCAATTGAGCTTGGCTGATGAAACCAGGGCCATTAACAGCATTTTCGATCAAATTAAGCTAAATGCCTATAAAATAGATAAAACGCTTTCCGTATCAACAGATACAGCAAAACAGCGGACCAATCATTTATTGGCTAACCTGGAGAAGAAACTATTCCGCGCAGAGAAAAGGAAACATGAAACGGCATTGCTGCAGATTGATAATGTAAAGAAAAGACTTTTCCCGAATGGAGCACTTCAGGAAAGAACCTTAAATATTGCACCCATGTATGTAAATTATGGAGAAGATTTTCTTTCCTCATGCATAGAAAACTTCGAACCACTGGGA